>JAKJFL010000177.1:0-6611 GCA_022704935.1 Candidatus Rifleibacteriota bacterium | reverse complement strand
CCACGGAAGCCGGCGAAAGGATTCCCGGGCAAGCCTGATGAAGCCTACGCCGCCGCGGTTCCGCCAGACGGCATACCAGGCGACGAGCAGGCCGACAAGCGGCCAGAAAAGCGGTTCGCAAAACCAGCAGGTGACGCTTTCAAGCATTCGCTGAATGGCCGTTGGGCCAGGCTGCTCATTCCAGCCATCAACCCGTGCCTGTGAGCCGTGCCAGGCCAACAGGAACAGAGAGCCCCAGAAGACCGCGAAAAGTCGCGGGTACGTGATGGCCCAGCAGTCGAACGACGAGCGCCAGTCCTGCTGGAGCCTATACATGCGACGCAACAGGGCAACCGCGAGATCGAGGCGGCCCGTCGCCTCTCCGATGGAGACGGCGGCGTAGACGAGCTTCGGGCAACCGCACAGGCTCCGGTCGAGCGCGATCGACAGAGGTATGCCGCAAGCCATGGAACGCGACAATCGTGCGGCCAGAACCCGCGTCGAGCCTTTCTCGAAGTGCAGCAAGGCGATTTCAAGAGCTCTCTGCACGGACACACCCGATCCGACGGACACGTCGATCTGCCACAGCACGTCCATCAACTCGCCTTCCCCGACGTGAAGCGGCGCGAAGAAACCCTGGCAGACAAGGCGGCTCGGACCATCATCCGACACATCGTATCTGTGCATAGGCGCCTCCCTGCGCTGGGGAAGCGCATCTTTCGTGCCACACACCGGCCGGTTCCAGGAAAACAGCATCCGACAGGCGCTAGCGCGGGCGGGGTCATCTCTGAGACCGGCGCATCGTGTGCGAAATTCCGCTCATGGGAACCGCCGGAGACCCGGCACTCGGTCTCCACCGGATGAACCGACACGTATGGCGGGTGGGCATGGACACACGCTTGAGAAAAGGAACAGATTCGGTTAAGGTGAGGATACTTCAGGTAGAGAGAGGTTCATCGATGTCTCAGACGCTTCAGGTCTCCGAGCAGTCCGCCATGGAAAAGGAGCTTCGCCGGCTCAGGCTCAGGGTGCGGCTCTCCGGCGAGATCGACGCCGTCATCGAAACCTGCCTTCGTGAGAAGAAGAATCTCGAGACGACGATGGCCCAGGTATATGCGTATCTCGACAGGATCCTGAAGCCCGCCGCGATGTTTCTCCAGACCCAGAACGAAGAGTTGATCTACACGATCTATTCGCACGGGATCTCATCCGGCGAACTCGAGGGTTCGTTTTCGGACCTTCTGAACGCCGGTTCAAAAACCATCCAGAGACGTGGAAGCAACGTCTGGTTCGTGATGCCTCTCGACATGGCCGGCGAAAAGATCGGCACCTTCGGATTCGCCTTTCCCGCCGGCCACGGCCATGCCGACGACGAGGTGTTCGACTGGCTCGATGCCGCCGCGGAAGAACTCGACAACTACTTTTTCGGCATCCAGGAAAGCCGTTACAAGCACATGACGATCATGGAGATCCAGCGCTGCATGAAGTCTCGCCAGCTGAACGAGGCGCTCGACATGGCCGTCAACATACTCAGCGACATGGTTCCGATCGAGGAGCTGGTCCTGTTATATATCGACGAGGATCTCGACGGACGAAAAATAGTACAGTATTCGATATATCGCAATTACAATAAAGTATTCGATTCCGTCGACAAACCGATGCCGGAACTCGAGGAGCTCATCCAGGCCGGTCTGAACGTGGTCGTCCCGGGCAACACTGATATCGCCAGGGTTTTCTCGACAACCGGAACGACCGAAACCGTTCTTCTCGACGGTCTGATCGTCGAAACGCTTGTCGGGAAGATACTCATCAGACCTCCCGCCGGATGCGGCCTGTCCGTCACCAGCCGGGAGATCGTGCAGGTCTTCGCCGAGACGCTTCGCCAGCGCCTGGTGGATTTCAACCGCGAAAAGAACGTGCTCCGGCAGTTCTTTTCGCCCGAAGTCACACGCCGACTTCTCCGGATCGAGGATTACAAGGAACGCTACCTGTCGCCGCGCAAGGCCGATATCGGCATTCTGTTCGCCGACATCAGCGGGTTCACGAAGATGAGCGAACAGGTGCTCAAGGATCCGCCGCGCATCGCACGCTTCATCGACACCTGGTCGAAGGCCGTCGTCGAGCGGGTGTTTCCACACAACGGCGTTCTCGACAAGATCGTCGGCGACTGCGTGATCATCCTGTTCGGGCCGCCGTTCTACGATGCGCCGGCCGCCACCCTGGCGAAAAACGTCGTCGAGGCGGCAATCGCGATCAGGACATTCACCGACGAGTTCCTCGCTTCACCGGACAATCGCGACATTCAACAGTCGCCATTCTTCAAGGATTTTGGCGTGGCGATCGGCATCAACTACTGTTCGGCCGACGTCGGTCTCATCGGGCCGAATCAGGATCTGACGGCGTTCAGCAGCGGCATGAACAACACCGCCCGCCTGCAGGGCCTCGCGAAGCACGGCGAGATTCTGCTGACCCCGTCGGTGAAAGAACAGATCGAAGCGGCCGGCGCCTCTCCCTGGGTCTTCAGCGGCCCGAACTCGGCTCCGGTCAAGAACGTGAAAGAACCGCTCGTCTACTTCAATCTTGAATCTGGAAACGTCTGAAAAGACCTGGCACGTGTACATGCTCGTCTGCAGGGACGGCAGCATCTACACAGGCGTCACGACCGACGTCGACCGGCGCGTGCGCCAGCACAACGAAGGCACGGGAGCCCGCTACACGCGCTCGCGCAGGCCGGTGCGGCTCGCGTTCACCGAGCCGTGCGGCGGCCGGGGTGACGCTCTTCGGCGTGAGCTCGCGCTGAAAGCCCTGAATCACGACGAAAAGCGGCTGATGATCCTGGCCGCGGCGGCAGAACCGTCGGCATGCCGGAAAACATCCGTTCGTTCAGGCGCTCAGGGCTCGAGACGGACGACGAGACAGGTGAAATCATCTTCCAGGCCGCGGGTTCCCACGAAGCGCTGAACCGCATCGCGAATTGCGGCGACGAGTTCCCCGGCCGTGAGGGGGGCGCCAAGGCGGACCACCTCCTTGATCCGTTCGAGGCCGAACATCTCTCCGTCAGGGTTTCGGGCTTCGGTGACGCCGTCCGACAGGAAAACGACGATATCGCCTCTGTGCATCGGGACGGTGGTGCAGGTGTAATCGAGGCCATCGCCGATTCCCAGGGGGGGCCGGGTGGAGTCGATCGTGAAGAACCGGCTTTCCTCCTGTCGGTACACCAGGACGGGAGGATGGCCGCAGTTTACGATCTGGAGGGACTTCTGATGCATGTTCAGCCGCGCGAACACGAGGGTGACGAACGCGTAGAGATTCGCAAGCCGGGCCGCCAGGTCCCCGTGCACCATGCCCAGGAGCGCCTCGGGCTCGGGCAGACGCCGTCCCTCGCGTGCCAGAAGCCTTGAAAGCGAACGCAGGAACGCGATGCGCGCGGCGGCACCGATCAGCGCGGCGGGGGTTCCCTTGCCCATGACGTCGCCGATGACAAGATCGTAGATGTGCTCGCGAATCGGGAAAAAGTCGTAAAAATCGCCGTCGACTTCCATCGAAGGGATCGAGACCGCATCCATGCTGAGCGAAGGCGGGCAGGCAGGGAGTCTGCCGAACAACAGGTTCTGCTGGATCTCGGCGGCGACGGCGGCCTCCTGGGCCCGGGCCTTTTCGAGCGCCTCGCGGGCCTGCCGGAGAGAGACTTCGGCCTCCTTGCGCTCGGTGATGATTTGCGCGACGAGCATGCCGGCCATGACGGCGGAGTTGCCCGTTCGGACCGGCACGAGCCGCATCTCGATCACCTCGCCAGCATACGAGATTTCCTCGACGACCGTTTCGCCCGCCAGAGTGCGCCTGCAGAACCCTTCAATGGCTTCCGCTACATCGCCTGGGAAGACTTCTTTCACGATTCTTCCCTCGAGACGCTCGGGAGTCAGGTCCCAGCGCGCGCCCGCTTCGCCCTCGGCGACGAGGAAACGCGTTTCCCGGTCGAACAGCAGCACCATGCCATTCGGATAATGGCTCGCCAGCAGGCGGTATCTGAGCTCGCTGCGGCGACGGATCTGTTCGTTGCGCTGCCTGACGATCTCCTGCCGGAACACCGTGCCGCCGATCTCCAGCAGCTGGCGCTCCCAGACGGTCCAGCGCTTGAGGGCGTTGCGTTCGGAAAAGCCGAGCACAGCCCTCATCCGGCCGTCGAGACGAAGCGGCCACAGGAGATAGCCGCGAAGCATCTTCGGCGGCCCCTCGAGAACGGCCGCCACGGCTTCCGAGTTTCGCTCGAGCCGTTCGAGAAGCGCGGGATGCTTCTGGAATGCCAGCAGATGGTTCCATTCGGGAAAGGCGCCGACGTCCTGCGAGCTCACGAGGGCATCGTGGAACTCGGTCAGATGCTCGTCCATGAGCCAGATGAACGCGGAATCGACGCCGATGAAACCGGCGATGCGCCTGAGCGCAGCCCTGATGCGGGCTCGGAAACCGAGCATCCGAGAGGCCAGGAGTTCGTCCGAAAGCTGGTCGAGCAGTTCGACGAGAGATTCGAGGTATTCGAACGACACATCCTCGGGAATGGGCGCGTACACAGGATTGACTGACTTCCGTTTTTCCTGGGAATTCAGCTCCTGTTCATCCAGAACATGAATTCTGTTCCGGGTTTCCATGCCTCCTCACCTCTGCCTTCCAATATACCAAGCAAGTTTCGTACGAGAAACGATGCCAAGGCGTACCCTGGGAATCTCTGGCAGTGTGCGGCTGCTCTTGATTCCAGCATGACAAAAGCCAATCTCGCGTTTCCGCGTGCCATCCCGGTCGTGCCCGATCCTGTCGAAGCGCGGGGGAGTTCCCGCCCTTCCATATTCTCAGGGCGGAAGGGTGATCGTCATTCTGGAAAACCTGCGTGACTTCGCATCATTGCGCCGGGGAAAAAACGGACGGCGCCGGGGATATTTTCCCACTGGTCCGGCGACAGCTCAGGCGGCCTGCCAGCGCTTCAGGAACAGGTCGCGGGCCAGGGTAATGTAGGCACGTTCCTGGACGAATATTTCGAGCGTTATCGTTCCGTCATAGACCTTTTTCAGACCGGGGACGAAAGTGTCCCAGTCGATTCGGCCGGTACCAGGCGGGAGATGCTGGTCCTTGGTGCCGTCGTTGTCGTGGAGATGCACATGGACAAGACGATGTGCGAACGCCTGGGCAAAATCGAGGGGGTTGCGTCGGTTCAGGTTGAAATGGCCGATGTCGAGATGGAACCCTAGGTTGGGATGATCGTTCATGAGATGTTCGAGATTTTCACGTGTTTCGTGCGGAGAACCGACCGGCTCGAACATCAGCCCCACGCCGAACTCCCGCGCTGCCGCTTCGACCTCGTGAAGCGACTCGCTCTGCCACGCCAGTCCTTCTTCCGCCGTGAACATCGATGTCGGCCAGCTTGCATGGATCGTCACCCAGGGCATGCCGATGCGACCGAACACTTCGAGATAGGTTCTTGCGGTGTCGACGGCCGCCCGCCGCATCTCACGCATGGCAGAGCCAATCGGCAGATACCAGGCGAGGTGACCGACACACCCGAGGCCGTGTGAATTCAGGGCCGAACGCACGGCGGCCGCATCGACGCACTCGGCCGCGCCTTTGTCCGGCTCGAGAAAGAGATCGACGAAATCGAAGCCGGCCGATGCGATCCATTGTATTTCTTCGACGATATCACGCCTCGGATGCGTGGGATATCCGAGTTTCATGTCAATCCGCTCCCGTTCCCAGAAGTCTGTCGACCCACGCCGGCACGACCTCGGTCGCCGGTCCGTATGCCGCGTCGGCAAACCGCGAGGCGCCAACCGACGGTTCGAGGTTCAGCTCGATCGTGTGCGTCCCGCCGTTCGAGCGTGCGCGTTCTACGAAGCCGGCCGCCGGGTAGACGTTTCCCGACGTTCCGATCGCCGCGAACAGCGAGCAACGATCAATAGCTTCGAATATCTCATCCATCATAAGCGGAACTTCGCCGAACCAGACGATGTGCGGCCGCACTCCGCCCGTTTTGCCACAGTGCGGGCAGGCCGTTTCCGTCGATATCTCGCCCGTCTCGTTCCAGATGCGATCGCACTGTTCGCATCGCACCTTGAGGAGTTCGCCGTGCATGTGGATCAGCCGGGTCGAGCCGGCACGCTCGTGCAGGTCGTCGATATTCTGCGTCACGACGAGCAGCCGGTCGCCCAGTTCCCGTTCGAGCCTGGCAAGCGCGTGGTGGGCGGCGTTCGGCTGCACGGCGCCCAGCTGCATGCGTTGCTCGTTGTAAAACCGGTGAACCTTGGCGGGATTGCGCCGATAGCCCTCGGGCGTCGCGACATCTTCGATTCGATACCGTTCCCAGACGCCGCCGGCGTCGCGGAACGTGTCTAGGCCCGACTCCTTCGAAATGCCGGCCCCGGTGAGAACGACGATTCGGGATGTATTTTTCATATTATACGTTCACGGCGGGCGCGTTTCAAACGCGCCCCTACATCAGCCTTCTTCGGTTCCTGTGCAAATTTCATCCGTGTCGTTCGTCGAGGACGGTTTTGATCTTGCCGGTGCGGACGCTTCGCGGCAGCCCGCCCGGGGCCAACCATTCGATCTCGACGTTCAGCCAGCCATCTTTGATTGCCTTGGCAACG
>JAKJFL010000176.1:0-6612 GCA_022704935.1 Candidatus Rifleibacteriota bacterium | reverse complement strand
CGTGGAGAACCTTCACACCATCCCCGACTCGGTGACCGACGAACAGGCAGTGTTCACCGAGCCACTCGCCGCGGCCTTCGAGATCGCGGAGCAGGTCCATATCCTGTCGGGCATGCGCATCGTCGTTCTGGGTGCGGGGAAAATGGGCACCCTGTGTGCCTGGGTCCTCGCCAAGACCGCCGGGTTGGCCGCTCTCGTCGGGCATCACCCCGAAGTGTTCCAGAAAATCCGGTATCCGGGGGTGGAAACCGCCGTTCCCGAAAGCGACCTCGCCGATGCCGACCTCGTCGTCGAGGCGACAGGCTCGGCCACGGGGCTGGAAGCGGCCCTCCGCCTCGTGCGACCGCGCGGGACGATCGTGATGAAATCGACGATCGCCGGCCGGCACGAAATCAGCCTGACGCCGCTGGTCACCAAGGAGATCACCGTCGTCGGTTCGCGGTGCGGCCCGTTCCGGCGGGCTCTCAACGCCCTCGCCACGGGCACGTATCCCGTCGAGAACCTCATCGAGGGCCGGTATCCGATCGAACGCGCGGAAGAGGCCTTCAAGCACGCAGCAACGCGCGGGGTGATGAAGGTTCTCCTCACTTTTCCGGAATAAGCCAGCCATTATATTTTGAATTATTTATAATGGAAGCGTCCAGTTCCATCGAGGTTTGTCGAAGCCTGTCTTGAGTTTGCCGAAAGGCGCGGAAGCCTCTCGCACATCGACAGGCCCGGCACGAACGGAAACGCGAAACCGGCTTTCGTTATACAGGGCTCAATAACATGCGGTAATGCGGCCCCACGGTGGGAATCTCAAACCTGTCGGATACTTTTTTCCACCCCAGCTTCTCGTAGAAGCCGGCGGCCCCCTCGCGTGCGTTGCACCACCAGGGCCGCCGGGGACCAACGGCATCGAGGATCCGCTTTCCCTCTTCGAGGAGGATTCTGCCGATCCCTCCTCCCTGGTATGACGCATCGACGGCCATGCCGCGCAACTGCCATGCGGGTGAGCCTTCATACGTCGAGTCGAGGAAGGTCACGCAACCGACGATTGCGCCGTCGATCAGCGCCCCGAGGTGTACCGTCGTCGGGTTCTCGTCGCCGTCGAATCGCGCCGAAAGGCCGGGCATGCCTGCCCGGAGGATTTTCTGTCGAAGCGGCAGAATTCTTTCGACCGGCACTCTGATGACTTCAGGCTTTGGTTGCATGTCACGATTCTATCATGTCCTGCAAAACCGTCAGGAGGAGAAGCGTTCTTCCGAGCCTGCGATTTTGTCATACATGGTGGGAGCTACCCTTTTCTCCTTCTTTCCCAGGGGCGAGAGGAAGAACTAACCGGTCACAAGGGGCAACACGAGATCGCCGATCGCCGATTCCAACCTGCTGCCGTCACGCCCGATGTCGCCCCTTACCGGCAGACCGAGGTATCCGCTCATCTTCAGACGCGTGGGAATGCGCCATGAGACATGAAATCCTTCGATGTTCCTTGATCCAGCGGCAGTGAATACCCTTGGATTCGTCCTGTCGCCCGATGACGGTGCGAGAGATTTTGTGGTAGTCTTCGCGCGAGTCGTTTCCAGAGGATCGGCATATCTGCGGCAACGGAGGATGTGATGAACGAGTCACGTTTCGGCTTTCCCTGTGCGGCCCCGGCGCCGCTCCTTCTCGGCATGGTCCATGTTCATGCCCTTCCAGGCACTCCGTTCAGCCGCTATGGTCTGAAGGAAATCGCCGACATCGCCGTTGCCGAAGCCCTGGCCTACCAGAAAGCGGGATTCGGCGGCATCATGCTCGAGAACATGCACGACAGGCCATATCTGAAAGGGCATGTCGGGCCCGAGATCACTGCGGCGATGACCGCCGTCGCGCTCCGCGTGCGCGACGCGGTCGGCCCCGCGTATCCCGTCGGGATCCAGATCCTGGCGGGGGCAAACATGGAAGCGCTTTCCGTCGCGCTGGCGGCCGATCTCCAGTTCATCCGGGCCGAAGGCTTCGTTTTCGCCCACGTCGCGGACGAAGGCTGGATCGAGGCCTGCGCCGCCGAACTCCTGCGCGAGCGCAAGCGGCTCGGCGCGACGCACATCAAAATATGGACCGATATTCAGAAGAAACATTCGGCGCACGCCGTCACGGCCGATCTGAATCTCACGGAATGGGCGCACGGCGCAGAGTTTTTCGGCGTCGACGGCGTGATCGTGACCGGCCTCAGCACCGGTCATGCCGCCGTGCCGGCGCATCTCGCCGAGGTGAAGAAAGCCACGAAACTCCCGGTTGCGATCGGCTCGGGCATCACCCCCGAAAACGCCGCCGCGTATGCCGAGGCCGACGCCTGGATCATCGGCTCGAGCACGAAGCAGGGCGGCTACTGGGAGAACCCGCTCGACGAGTCGGCGCTCGCACGCCTCGCCGAGGCGCATCGGAAGGTTTCCCGAGTCGCCTGAACTCGCATGTGAGGCGGGATACCAAAAGCCGATTTCGAGTTTCCGTTCGTGCCGAGTCCGTCGAGTATCGAGGACTCCCCCCTTCGACAAGCGCAAGGTGAACGGGCGCTTCACGCTGCAGATTTCAATATTACCACATATATAATAATACTATACCGAACAACATATTGATTTGACACCACACGCACCATTCTCGTATCCTGATCGCTATGACGCGAAAGCTGCAAAAGCTTCGTGAAAATATCGAGGAGGATATTCCGATGAGAAAACTGCTGTCCGTATTTGTTCTCGTTGTTCTGTCGTTTCACGCCGCGTTTCCCGCCCTTGCTCAAGAGACGACCCTGCCGCTGATCAACGATCCCGCGCCCGAGTTCACGGCGGAGACGACGCAGGGAACGATCCACTTCCCGCAGGATTACAAGGGCAAATGGGTCATCCTTTTCAGCCACCCGGCCGACTTCACGCCTGTCTGCACTACCGAGTTCATGACCTTCGCCCGCATGCAGAGCCAGTTCAAAGCCCTCAACTGCGAGCTGATCGGCCTTTCGATCGACAGCCTTTACAGCCATATCGCCTGGCTGCGGACGATCAAGGAGAAAATCCAGTACCGCAACATGCGGAACATGGAGGTCACGTTCCCCCTCATTGCCGACATCAAGATGAATATCGCGAAGAAATACGGCATGCTCCACCCCAACGCAGCCGACACGAAGGCCGTCCGGGCCGTCTTCTTCGTCGATCCGAACGGAAAGATCCGTGCAATGATATACTATCCGCTCTCGAACGGCCGCAATTTTCAGGAGCTCAAGCGGCTTCTGATCGCCATGCAGACGTCCGACACCCACAACGTCGCCACTCCCGCCGACTGGCAACCCGGCGATGACGTGATCGTGCCGCCCCCCGGATCGTGCGGTTCCGCCAAGGAGCGCGTCAGCAACGCCGGTGACGGGTATCACTGCTACGACTGGTTCTTCTGCACCAAGCGGCTACCCAAGAGCCAGCTCAAACTGAACAAATCGGAAGAATAATCTCCGGTTTAGACCACTGACACACGCGTTTTCCGGTCGGGCGAAGGCCCGGCCGGAAAAACTCGCGTTCGCTCAGCCTTTTTTTGAGTCCGCCGCTCTTTCGCATGCCCGGGAGTTTTGTATATGAATCATTCCATATTCACGGAGGTCGAGATGCACGCCCGGAAATCACGTTCCCTGTTTCGCGTTGCCGTCCTGACATGGCTGCTCGCGTCAGTGAAGCCTGGCAGAACGCCGGGTTTCCGATGATCACCTCCGAAGCGGCCGGCAAACAGGCCGTCGGCGGGCATCGCCCGGCTCGGCGCCCAGTGTCAGCTCCTCATCGCGCCCGAGTATGTCGCTGGCTCGTCGTATTTCGACGCGTGGAGGCCTCAACCGTTGAAATACTACCTGTCCTTAATCCTCGTCGGCACCTTCATCGGCGGGCTCTTCTCGGCGTTTGCCGCTGGCCGCATCACGGTGACGATTGAACGGGGCGGATCATTCCCCGCCCTCGACACGCGGCCCCAGCCGGAATACAACACGTCGCATATTCCGGGCTCGGTATCGCTCAACCCGGAAAGCCTCCGCGGCGTCAGGGGCGGCGTTCCGTCAATTCTGCTTCCGGCCGACCTGTGGCGCGCCAGTTCGGCGCGATGGGCATCGTTCCAGAAACGCATGTCGTCATCGTTCACGGAGACAAACTCCACGATGAGACTCTCGTGGCGATCGCCCTCGAGCGGCTTGGCCACACGCGATACTCGATCCTGGACGGGGGTTGGGCACGTTGGAAAGCGGAAAACCGTCCAGCCGACTTCTACACGGGAGCCAGGTCGGACGAAGCCCGTGCCGGCCACATTCCCGGCGCACGCAACAGGCCGTTCTCCTCAGATCTCGCCTCCGGAACGGTCGGAGTGAGCCTCAAACCACTGACCGATCTCGCGGAAGCGTATGAAAAGCTTGTCGGCGACAGGCACGCCCGCCTCATCGTTCATTGCCGAACGGGCCACCAGGCAAGTCAGACCTGGTTCGTCCTTCGCCGGCTGCTCGGTTACGAGAATGTCGCCTGGTATGACGGCGGCTGGACCGAATGGGCCGCCAGAACCGAGTTTCCCATCGAAACGGGCGTGAAATAACCTCGAGTCGTTTTGCAAGGCGGCCAGTCGAAAGATTTGGCCGCCGTCTTGTCTTCGGCCTGCATGAATCGCTATCATGTCGGCATCTGTTCAGACCATTTTCCGAAGGATTCCCCAACATGATTCGATCTCTGAAACGATTGGCTGCACTTTTTCTCCTCTCCTTTTCGACCCAAGCAGTCGGCGCCGAGCAGCTGCTGCTTCTGCACACGAACGACTGGCACGGCTCGATACGGCCGACATCGGCCCTCTGGATGACAAAGGAGAATCCCCCGATGCTTGGCGGGCCCCAGGCGCTGGCCGGCGCTTTTCAGCAGTACAAGCTCAGGGCGGTCAGGCAGGGAATCCGCTGGCTCCAGCTCGACGCCGGCGACCGGTTCCAGGGAACGATGGAGGCAAACTTCTCGCGCGGCCAGGCCATGACGGATCTATTCAACGCGCTCTCCTATACCGCGGCCACGATCGGCAATCACGATTTAGATTACGGGCGGGAAGCTCTGAACGAGTCGATACGGTCATCCCGCTTTCCGATCGTCTGCGCGAATCTGACCGGTCCTGGCGTTCCATGGCGGCGATCTCTCGTAACTCGCATCGGCTCGCTGACGATCGGAATCACCGGTGTCATGACGTCCGAACTGCCGACGCTGACGTATCCCGAACACATCGCCGACCTCGTTCTCGAGCCCCCGGCCTCGGCCGCACGCCGTGTCGCGGCCGAGCTTCGCGAGCGCGGCTGCGACCTCGTTATTCTTCTCAGTCACAGCGGCCACGACACCGATCTCGAGATCGCTCGAGCGGTTCCAGACCTCGATGTGATCATCGGCGGGCATACCGACCACCAGCTTACCCAGCCCGTTCGCTCCGGCAAAACATTCATCATGCAGACCCGGGGCTACGGTTCTCACATGGGTGCCCTGACCCTGTCTTTCGATCCGGCAACCCGCACGATCGCCTCCTTCAGCTACGATTCGGTCCTCCTCGATCCGGCCTCGTGGCCGTCCGCCCCGGACATCGACTCCGTCGTCGCCTCCTGGAGCCGCATGGTGGAAGAGATCGCGGCTCGGCCGGTCGGCGTCAGCCCCCGCGAGTTTCTCCGAAAACGAGGCCCGGACGGGCTATACCACCTCGGAGAGCAGCTCTGCAAAGCCGTATCCGATGTTTCTGGCTGCCCGATCGTCGTTTTCCAGGCCGGGGGTCTGAGGGCCGATCTTCCAGCTGGAAATATTGTATTTAAAGATATATATCAGGTTCTTCCATTCAATCACCAGATTCTAATCGGGCGCATTTCCGGCAAAGATCTGCTCTCTCTCATCGCGAAGGGCACCGATCACAGGGATGCGGAACTCTGCATCCACGGGTTGCATATCGACCGGGTTGCCGGCAGCCTCTCCGCGGTGTTCGAAGGAAAGTCCGTCGTTCCCGATGCCGAGTATCCGATCGCCCTCAACGATTTCCTCGCCAAGGGGGGCGACGGATTCGACGAGTTCACCCGCGTCCGCGGCCTCCATCCTCGAGGTGGCATCATCCGCGATGCTCTTCTCGAGCGGATTCGCCAGGGCAACCTCGGAAAGTGAGGCCCCGACACGAGATGCGCGAGCGACGGTTTTGTGATATTCTTTCACGACGGATCCGCAATAATATTTGCGTTTCCGGCGTTGCCCGTGTTGACACGGCGCTTGATCTATGCTAGGTTTATGGTCTCTCGGTTCATATTTCTAGGGGGTACAAACTCATGTTTGCCGTCATTGAACTTGGTGGAAAGCAATTTTCCGTGGAGAAGGGCTCGCGTGTCCGCTGCGAGAAGCTCGAGCAGCAGCCCAATGCCACGTTCGCCGTTGATCGCGTTCTCATGATCAAGAACGGCGAGAAGGTGCAGGTCGGTCAGCCCTATCTGAAGGGCGTGAACGTGAAGGCCAAGGTCGTGTGCCATGGCCGCGGTCAGAAGATCATCGGCCTGAAATACAAGAACAAGACGAATTATCGTCGTCACTACGGTCATCGCCAGGATTTCACCTCGATCGTGATCGAGGACATCACGGCCTG
>JAKJFL010000175.1:0-6655 GCA_022704935.1 Candidatus Rifleibacteriota bacterium | reverse complement strand
GGAGATGCATTCCCTGTCGAACGCCGCCTGGTCGGGCCGTTCGATGACTTCTCCGGGCGTCAGGGGCTGCCAGGCGCGGGAGGCCTGGATATACGGCAGGATCATCCCGGCCGCGGCCATCGGGAAAAGCACGGCAAGCGCGTATCCGATGGGGTTCATTCGTTTCGGGGAAACGAGGATGTTCCTGCGGGCCAGGAATTTCGCCACGAACAGCACGAACGCCAGCGCGCCGAACAGCGCATGACCCCGCGAGGCTGTGCGCATCGGCACCTGGTAATCGGCGAGACGTCCGATCATCCCGATCAGAAGGATAACCGCGGGAACGGCGATAAGCCGGCCGCCCCAGCGATGAAGCGGGCTTGCCGGCCGCCACAACTTGATAGCTCCGAGACAGAGCGCGCCTGCTCCGACGATCCCGCCCACCCACACCCCGACATGAGGTTCCATCCATCATCCTCCCCATCACGCCTGCCCCGTCCGGTCAGCAGGCAGCAAATTTCAGTGCCATGTATGATGAACGGCGTGGAAATGCAAGAAGCATCCCCACGCCGTCAGAAATCAGGCCGTCAGTTCACCTTCTCGAACTTGTCCTTCGGGGACATGCAGACAGGGCACTTGTCGGCAGGTTCCTGGCTGGCGGTATAACCACAGACGAGGCATACGAAGAAGTCTTTCTTGCCGGATTTCATGGCATCGAGATCCTTGAGGGCTTCGGCATACATCTTGGCATGATCGCCTTCGACCTTGCCGGCGCCGCCGAACAGAACGACCGCCATGTCCTGCTTCTCGGCTTCTGCGGCCGTTTTGAACTCAGGATACATCTTCTCGGTTTCCTGAGTCTCGCCGGCGATCGCAGCCTCGAGATTTTCCTTCGTGGTCTTCACTTCCGGGGTCTCGAGCTTGGGTTCGGCCTTGCCGCCCTGCTTCTCGATCTCGGCCTTGAGGTTCGCGGCATGAATGCCTTCCGCCCTGGCTGCGGCGCGGAAGAGGCTGCCGACGCCGAGATACCCTTCCTCGTCGGCTTTCTTCGCAAACTCCGTATATTTCGCCTGGGCGTTGGATTCGCCGTTGAAGGCCGTCAGCATGTTATCCATGGTCTTGCCGGCAGCGGGAGCCGGGGCCGGAGTGACCGGAGCGACGACGGCATCAGGCGTCGCTGCGGGGGCAGGAGTCGCGTCCTGTGCGAACAGAGCACCTGTCATCAACAGAGAAAACGCAAAAAGGGAACATACGATACGTTTCATGATTCTTCCTCCCTGATGGAAATTTGTACAGGGATGTTACCGTCTCGCCTGGCTATAGTCAACATTACATATTCCAGCCGCATGCCTTCATTCTTCATAACTTGGGCCCTACAGAATGAAAGCCGCCCTCTCGCCCTGCGTTTGTCGAAGGACGAGAGCCGCTTCTGTACCGAGAGGTTCTTTATACCTGGGACCGCGACGATGGCTTTTGTCATGCAGGAATCGCCAAATTCGGTGAGCGCCCTGCCGTTTCCCACTGTGCCGATTTCAAAAAAGGGAAAATTCCCATTGACATGACTCTTTTATTTTGGTATTCTAATACCAGAATAAAGCAAAGGATGAACGCGATGGCTGAGATAGTGAAGTTTTCGGATGCGGTGAACCTGGGGTTTCATTCCATGATCTATCTCTCCCAATATCACGAGCATGAAGTCGCCCTTCACGACATCGCCACTGCCCTCCGCGTCTCCGAAGCACATCTTTCGAAGGTCCTCCAGCGACTCCGCAAGGTCGGCCTCGTCCAGGCCAGCCGTGGGCCGACGGGCGGGTACCGCCTCGCGAGAAAGCCCTCCGAGATTTCGTTCGCCGGCATTTTCGAAGCCATCGAAGGCCCCATCACCCCCCAATACTGCCTCTTCGGCTCTCCCGTCTGCACGAACACGTTCTGCAACATGGGCAGTTTCATCGGCCACATCAACGCAGAAGTCAAAGCGTTCCTCGAAAAAACCACCCTCGCCGACCTCCCCGTCACCGGGTTCCAGTCCCCGAAACATCGCGCCGCCTGATAGAGCGGAAGGAGCAACAGCATGAAACGGAAGATCATCAGCATCGACGAATCGAAGTGCAACGGCTGCGGCCTCTGCATCCCCGGCTGTCATGAAGGCGCCCTCCAGATCGTGGACGGAAAGGCGAAGCTCGTCGCCGACGTGTATTGTGACGGTCTCGGCGCCTGTCTGGGCGAGTGCCCGCAGGGCGCGCTCTCGATCGAGGAGCGCGATGCGGTCGAGTTCGACCAGAAGGTCGTCGACCAACGTCTGGCGGCCCTCAAGGCCAAACCCACGACCGGCGGATGTCCCTCGCAGAGCCATGGACATCACCACGGCGACGGCTGTCCGGGAAGCGCCATGCGCCAGATGAACCGCCCTGCCCCTTCCGCACCTGCCGTCAGCGCATCCGGCTCGATCCAGTCCCAGCTCGGCCATTGGCCCGTCCAGCTGATGCTGGTTCCGCCCGCCGCCCCGTTCCTGCGCGAGGCCGACATCCTTCTTTGCGCCGACTGCGTCCCGTTCGCCCTCCCGGACTTTCATTCGAGATACCTGGCGGGACGGCCGGTCCTGGTGGGATGCCCGAAACTGGATGATAGCGACCACTATCTCGAGAAGCTGATCGAGATGTTCAAGACCGCTCGTCCGAAGCGGGTCACCGTGCTCCGCATGGAAGTCCCGTGCTGCGGCGGTCTGGCCTGGCTGGCCCAGGAAGCGCGTCAGGCGGCCGGCCTTGACTTCCCGTTGGAAATCCATACCATAGGAATTCAGGGGGGCGTCATCACACAGCAGAACGCTTCCTGATTCACGAGAGGCCTGTTCCTTGATTCATCGTTCCATGCGCGCGGCTCGCGGCGGTTCCGGCTGCCCGCTTTCCGCAAGATTCAATCAACAATCATCTTCAGGAGGATTCGATCATGGGTATGTTCTGCTATCAGTGTGAACAGACGGCACAGGGCAAGGGCTGTATGATGGCCGGTGTCTGCGGGAAAGACGCGAACACCGCTTCCCTGCAGGATCTGCTTCTCGCCGTGACCAAAGGCACCGCGATGTATGCCCACCGGGCGCGCGCGCTGGGCGCCGTCGACGCCGGCATCGACCGGAACGTCATCGAGAACCTCTTCACGACCGTCACCAACGTGAACTTCGACCCGGACCGCCTGTCCGCACTGATCCGCACCGCCGTCGAGAAGCGCGCCGCCGCGAAGAAGCTCTATGAAGCCGCCTGCGCCAAGGCCGGCAAGCAGCCCGAGACGTTGAACGGCTTCGCCACGCTGGCCCCGGCCGCCGACATTCCCGGCATGGTCGCCCAGGCTGCCCAGGTGGGCATCGAGCACCGCAAGAAGCTCTACGGCGAAGACATCACCGGTCTGATGGAACTGCTGACCTACGGTCTCAAGGGCATGGCCGCCTACGCCGACCACGCCGCGATCCTCGGCAAGGAAGACGCCGCCGTGAACGCGTTCTTCCACGATGCGCTCAATCTGCTGACGCACGAGAAGCAGACGGTCGACGAGCTGTTCACCTACAACATGAAGGCCGGCGAAGTGAACCTGAAGATCATGGGCCTGCTCGATGCCGGCAACACCGAGACCTACGGCCACCCCGAGCCGACCAGCATGCGCGTCACCGCCGTGAAGGGCAAGTGCATCCTCGTCTCCGGTCACGATCTGAAGGACCTCTACGCCCTGCTCGAACAGACCGAGGGCAAGGGCATCAACATCTACACCCACGGCGAAATGCTTCCCTGTAACGCGTATCCGAAGCTGAAGAAGTTCAAGCATCTCGTAGGCAACTACGGCGGCGCCTGGCAGGATCAGGCCAAGGAGTTCGAGGCGTTCCCGGGCGCGATCCTGATGACCACAAACTGCATCCAGAAGCCCCGCGACACCTACAAGGGTCGCATCTTCACCTGCGGTCTTGTCGCCTGGCCAGGCGTGAAGCATATCTCCGACCGCAACTTCGCCCCGGTCATCGAGGCCGCCCTCGCCGCCCCCGGCTTCACCGCCGATGAGCCCGAGAAGCGGATCATGATGGGCTTCGCCCGCAACGCCGTGCTCGGTGTGGCAGACAAGGTCATCGACGCCGTGAAGGCGGGCGCCATCAAGCATTTCTTCCTGATCGGCGGCTGCGACGGCGCCAAGAGCGGGCGCAACTACTACACCGACTTCGCCCAGGGCGTCCCGAACGACTGCGTGATCCTGACCCTCGCCTGCGGCAAATACCGGTTCAACAAGCTGGAATACGGCGCCATCGGCGGCATTCCGCGCCTGCTCGACGTCGGCCAGTGCAACGACGCCTACTCGGCCATCCAGATCGCCGTGGCACTGTCGAAGGCGTTCAACACCGACGTCAACAGCCTGCCGCTCTCGATGGTGCTCTCCTGGTACGAGCAGAAGGCCGTCTGCATCCTGCTCACCCTGCTCTCGCTGGGTATCAAGAACATCCGCCTCGGGCCGACCCTGCCGGCGTTCGTCACCCCGGCCGTCCTCAAGGTGCTCGTCGAGAAGTTCAACATCATGCCCACCACCACCGCCGAGGCCGACCTGAAAGCCATCCTGCCCAACGCCCAGATCAAGATGGCGGCGGCTCACGCCTGATCGTTCCGATCGCCGACGGCCGGCCCGAACGGGCCGGCCGTTTTCTTCAATATACATAATTATATATTTATGAACGTACCCATCTCGATACACGCATGCAGGGGTGTCACCGGCGAGTGTCCGCACGCGCTGGGCGGCACGAAAGACCTGGCCGCCGGGATCGACGGCCTTCTCGCAGCGGGCGGTCCCGGCTCCGCCGGCACGGCAGGCCAGCCATCCGCGGCCGCCCATCTCCGGTTTTCCATCGGCATCGCCGCCTGCCCGAACGCCTGCTCCCGGCCGCAGATCATGGATGTCGGCTTCATCCGGGCCGAGTATCCCGCGATGGTCTCCGACCGCTGCACGGGCTGCGGCGCATGCGTTGCTGCCTGCCGGGAAGGGTGTCTGTCGTTGAAGAACAGCTGCATCACCTTCGCGTCCGCATCCTGCGTCGGGTGCGGCGACTGCCGGAAAGCCTGCCCCTCCGACGCGATTCGCGCAGCGAGAGAAGGGTTCCGCGTATTGGTCGGAGGGCGGCTCGGCCGTCATCCCCGCCTCGCGACCGAACTTTCTGGGCTGTATACGGCCGACGGGGCATGCGAGCGTCTCGCCGCCTGCCTGAACGCCCTGAAATCCGCCCGAACGCCCGGAGTTCGGCTCGCAGCCCTGCTGGATGCCGGTGATCCCGGCCTGAAGCGAAGCCTCGGCCTGTGATGCGCGGTCTTTCGAATCGCGCCACTGCCGCGGTGTTTCTGGGTATCGCGACGCTTCTCGGCATCGCGTCGTGGAAGGCGCACATCCCTCTTCTGCTCGCCGACCGGTTTCTTCCCGGATCGGGGATCGTGGAAATCCTGCTGCTGGCATGCTACGGCGTCTGGATCCACGGACTTCTCGAGGACCCGCGGCGCTCCGCAATCATAAGGGGCCGTATCTGGGGCCTGTTTTCGACCGTCTTTTTCCTCCAGCTCACGTTGGGCCTCGCCGGGTTCGACCGGTTTCTCATGACCGGCACGCTTCACCTTCCCGTTCCGGCACTCATCGTCGGCGGGCCGCTATATCGCGGCGAAGGTCTGTTCATGCCCATGCTCTACGGAGCGACGCTCCTGCTGGCCGGAAGCGCGTGGTGCAGCCACCTCTGCTACATCGGGGCCTGCGACCACGCCTGCGCCGCGTCGAAACCACGGCCGCAGGCGCAGATTCCATCCGGGTTTCCCTGGTTTCGCGCAATCACCCTCGCACTGACGGTCGTCGTGGCGCTGGGATTCCGGCAGTTCGGCGTCGGCCGGGAACCGGCGATCGCCACGGCGGCGCTCTTCGGCGCTGGGGGCATCGCCGTGATGCTGATTTTCTCGCGAAGGCGCGGCGTGATGATGCACTGCACCTCCTACTGTCCCATCGGTTTTCTGAGCACGACGCTGGGCAGGCTGAACCCCTTCCGGGTGCGCATATCGCCGGCGTGCGACGGCTGCGCGGCCTGTTCCCGGGCATGCCGCTACGGGGCGCTCCAGCCGGAACACCTGGCGCAGCGAGCTCCCGGAACGACCTGCACCTTATGCGGCGATTGCCTCGGGGCGTGTGCCCGAGGCAATCTGGGATATACGTTTCCGGGTCTCGATCAGGCCGCCGCCCGGAGGCTGTTCCTCGCGGTGATCGTCATCCTGCACGCCGTCTTTCTCGGTGTGGCGAGGATCTGAGGGCCAGTCTCAGTTGAAATACTCGGTCGGGTCGACGCCGGCCTCGCGCAGCGCGTCAAGTCGCGCATCCGCGCTTCCGGAAGAAGCCGAGGTTTCGGACATCGCAAGCACGGGCTCGGCGGTCGGGGCTGTGCCGGTGATCTCCCGAACGAAGCGGGGAGACAGGCAGGGGTTTTCCCCACCCTCGGCCGGGACGTCGGCAACCGGGATCCAGACGAAGTCGGGATGGTTCCAGAGACTGCGGGGGTCCCAGAAGCCGCCGGTGACTTCGCCGCGCGAGTTCAGATTCAATATATAGTGATAGGTTTGCGTGAACGTCTCGGTGCCGGTGAACTCTGGCTTCACGCCGTCGGAGACAAAATGGACGGTCGTGG
>JAKJFL010000174.1:0-6660 GCA_022704935.1 Candidatus Rifleibacteriota bacterium | reverse complement strand
AAGAAGCATATCCTCGATGTCTACCGGCACATCGTCAAGCCCATGCGCGATGCGGCCGAAGTGTTGCGCTCGCTCACGAACAGAGGATATCGCTTGCTCCTGGTGACCTCCGCCGATCGTGACGTCGCGACCGAATTCATCAGAAGTCAGGACTGGACGCAGTATTTCACGAATTTTCTTTTTGGTGACGACACGTTCGAGGCCAAACCATCTTCAGAGATATACAACCTTGCCGTGAAGAAAGCCGCCGCCCAACCAGATGCCGTAGTCGTCGTCGAAGATTCATGCAACGGCGTCATTTCAGCCAAAGGCGCAGGCCTCTATGTGTTCGGCCTGGAGGGAAATCAGACGAAAGAATCGTTGTTACAGGCAGGAGCAGACATCACCATTTCCCGGCTCGGAGAGCTGTTACTCCTGCTGAAGCCCCTTCATGAGTGACTTCCGAATGAAACACGAAGTCGTGGCCCTTGGACACATCGAGATGCGGCTGGACCGGGATTCGGGACTTGATGAGCTTCTGGCCCGGCATCGTGCCCTCATCGAAAATATATGGTGCGAAATTCAAGAAGAACGCGGGGGAACGTTGTTCAACGGCATCCTTCCATGCTTCGTTCGCATCTGCCGGGAGGACGAGAAAACAACGGTATTCGGGCAGTTCATCGAATACAAGCAGTTCATCGCGCAAAGACGACGGCCCGATCTGCAGCTCGACATCAAACCCGTCGGTGTGAGCGGCATCACCGTTCTGAAATGGCAGGACAGCGAGTATGTTTTGTTCGCGAGGCGAACGGATAGGACGACGGAGTATCCTGGGTTTCTCGAACTCGTCCCTTCCGGAAGCATCGATCAGGAATTCGTTGCCGCCGACGGCGTCGTTGATTACCGGGCAAAACTTCTCTCGGAATTCATCGAAGAAACGGGCTTGTCCCGAGATTGCGTGCAAAGCGTCTCGGGCTTCGCCCTGGTGCTGGACACCGATCACCATGTGTATGACATCTGCTGTGAAATCGTTCTTGCCATTTCGAAAGAAACCTTCAGGCACGCGTTTCGATCCGATGAGTATTCCGACCCTCTGTTCGTCTCCAGAATGGATCTGGAAGCATTCATACGTGCGAATGTCGATTCGATCGTCCCGACATCGGCAGCCATCATAGAAGCATATCTGAAACGCAACGAGGGGAAAGAGGAGTTCCTTCCCCGCCGGCCGCGATGAAAATGCTTTATATGGGAAGCCGCCCCTCGAGGGAGGGGCGGCTTCTTGCATTTCTATAACAATAATTATTTTTTCATGCCGGTGTTTTTCAGGACTTCCTCGCGATAATACGACATTCTGTTGTACACGCCGTCTCCGGGGCAGGTTTTGCTGGAGAAGTTCCGGTGGCCGAAATACTGGGTGCGGGGATCGATCTTGTAGGTCGATGAGAGCCAGGACAGCAGGCTGACGAGCGAGGCTTCCATCTTCGCGTTCACCGGGTCGGCGCCCGGATCGTAGTTGCCGATCATGCAGATGCCGACCATGTTGGTGTTGGGCGGGCAGTGCGCGCCGAGAGCGTTTTCGGGGCGGCCCTGGTAGATGACGCCGTCGGGCCCGATCAGGAAATGGTAGCCGATGTCGGCCCAGCCGGTATTCGGATCATCCATGTGGTAGTTCTGGATTCCGCGGATCGTGGCGGCGCCCTTATACTGGGCCTGAGCCGGCTGCCAGCTGTGGTGCAGGACGATCTTCAGCGGGGTCTGAATCCGGTATTCTCCCTTCGCCGGGCGCGCTTTCCATTCGGCACGCGAGACGACCGGCGGCTTGGGGCACACGTTGGCGACGGGCAGCGGCACGGTCTTGGCCATCACGGCTTCCATCATCTCTTCGCCCATCCGGCGACCCTGGGCGATATAGCGGTTCACGCGGGTCGTTCCCATCGAGGGATCGTAGACGACGAACACCATCTGCCAAGCAGAAACCGGATTCACATCGGCAAAATGCGCTTCGGCATCGAACGCTTCGAAGCGGCTCCAGCGACCGGTCTTCGCGTAGCGGAAGCGGACATACGAGTTCACCGTCGCGCCGGGCGCTTTTTCGACATCGGCAGCGACCATGAGCGTATCGAGGGGTTCGTCGAGTTCGTACACCGGGGTCTCGAAGGAGCCGTAATTCTTTCCGGAAACCTCGAACGCCGGTGTAACGGATATCCTGTAGCTGGGCGGGTCTTCATCGGCCCGGGCGGTCGGAACGGCCAACACCAGCAGTACAACCAAGAAACAGAACCAGATCCGCGACCAATACTTCATTCTCAACTCCTCGCAGAAATGCTTTTCTAAATTATACCGAAAGCACTCAAAACAATCCACCCCCGGATCATCTGGCCACTCACCTCCAGTCCTCCCCGGAGAGAAGGGTTTACGGATGGGAATATTTTCAGTAAACTTATTTCATCATCATCACAGGGGTACGCATTCTCTGGAAGGAGCCGTTCATGAACTTCCGTTCAGCCCTCTTCCGATCATATATTCTTCGTTATTTTTCGATCACACTGCTCTGCCTCTCCGGTGTTTTCGCTCTTGCCAAAACGGCATCAGGGGAGCGCCTGATCAACATCAAGGTCGCCCAGTATGCGACGGCCCTCGAGTTCACGGCCGGATCTGGCCTCGTCTGGGACATGAACGGAAAAAACGGTCGTATCGGAGGAACGAGTACGGCCAAGGTCACCGGGGTTCTCGAGAAGAAAGCCGTCAAGCGGTATCATGTGATGACCGCTTCTGCCCGGGCCGATGAAACCGAAAAACTTGCCTTTTTCGAATCGGAATGGAAGGCGCTGGGTTTCCCTGCCAGAATTCTCACGATCGGCCAGCCGCTGATGTCACAGGATGGAAAATCGGTTCTTCACGACGGGCGTCTCGGCATGGTGGAAGTCGGGGTTTTCCCTACCCAATCAGAAGCCCAGACTCTCGTCGACAGACTCTCCGCCCAGGGAAAATCGAGCTGGATCTACGTGGAAGTCGTCAGCCGGTCCCAGGGGCGCTTGACTCTCGCCGTCAACGGGGAAATGGTCGCCGAAGGCCGGGAACTGTATCTTGTTCCCGAACAGACCCTTCTTCTGAAAAAGGTCGAATATGCCGTCGGGTACCCGTGGCACGGCTTCGCCGACCGCACATATCGAGGCCGGATGACGATCCGCTGGGGAGCCGAGGATGCCATCGACGCCGTTCTGAACACCTCTCTTGAAAACGTCCTCGCCGGGGTCGTCCCATCCGAGATTTCCGGGAACGCCGCCATCGGCGCACTTCAGGCCCAGGCCTGTGCCGCACGTGCGGAGATTCTTGCGAAGATCGGCACACGCCACATCGGCGAAGGTTTCGACACCTGTTCCGAACAGCATTGTCAGGTATTTTCCGGAGAATCCGCCATGTCGCAGGCGGTTGCCCAGAAGATTGCACCTACCCGCGGCTGCGTTCTCGCGGATTCTTCCGGCCATCTTGTCGATGCCGTTTACGCGGCCAACTGCGGTGGTCATGGCGAGTCCAATCAGTATGTCTGGACCACCGAGCCCAACCCGATCCTGCGCGGCGTCTGGGACACCGACACTCCTCCGGCCCTCGACCTTTCCGAGGAGAAGCAGGTAACCGACTTTCTTACCAACCCTCGCGCCGCCTGGTGCAGCGATGCATCCGTCGAGGGTGGAAACAACTATCGCTGGAAGAAATCCCTGTCGGGATTCGACTGGAATGCCATCGTGAACAGTCTAGGCATCGGACGGATCAAGTCGATCACCGATGTCGCCCGCGGCGTCTCAGGCCGGATGTATCGCCTGACGTTCGTCGGTGAACGCGGCTCTAAGACCGTCATGAAGGAACTGAATATCCGCAAACTCTTCGGCGGCCTGAAGAGCTCCTGCTTCATCGCCGACTGGACGAAGGACCCTCTCGGTTTCATCACTGGAGGAACACTGACCGGCGCCGGCTTCGGACACGGCGTCGGCATGTGCCAGACAGGTGCCCAGAGCATGGCGAAGCGTGGATATTCGTTCGACCGGATCCTGTCCCATTATTTCCCGGGCAGCATTCTGAAACGAATCGAGTAGCTCCGTCGCCAAACTGAGAGCATCATTTCTGCTCGCTGCCCATCAGGGATTCTGGGGTACAAAGGTCCCTTGTGATCATCATTTCCGAGATTTCCTGATCCTCTTCGAGTTGGTTCACAGGCTCGGGAAGGGACACAGGACTGAAACCCGGTTCCTGAAAAGCCCATCTGTACCCCGGTCCACTGAGATTCCTTCCTCCAAACAGGAACCCGGGAGCCCGGCCGATGAAGTGCTTCCCAGCGACCTGGCCCCCGCCAACGGTGAATATACTTTCTCCCAGAAAAACTGTTGGCTGATGGATTCCCAGAAGCTGAAGAACACTTGGCCCCAGATCGATCTGACCACAAAACCGCCTGTTGATGCCGGGTTTCAATAACCACGGTGCATGAATGATGGCCGGGCTCCTGGCGTTCACGAAACGGATCACCCTGTCGGCATCCGGAAGCCGCCCATATTCCTGCATCAGAGCTTCTCGGCGGACTGGCGACATGACCTGGTGATCGCCATAAATGACCAGGATCGTGTTCTCGAGCAACCCCCGCATCTTCAAATCCGCGATGAATTTTCCGATCGCCTCATCTGCGTAATGAATGACATTTACATACGCGCGCCATTGCGGGTCAGAATCATTGATCTGAGAGTCATTCCACGTTTTCGGGATTTCATCAAAATTGAACGGATGATGAGAAGTACATGTCATGATCATCGCAAAAAATGGCTTTGGAAGCGACGCCACCACATCTTCCATCTTCTCCAGATATTTCTTATCCTCCAAACCAATCCCCACCACCGGCAATTCAGGAAAATCTTCAAGATAGAGAGATTTTTTGAATCCGAGACTCAGATTCATTTTTGCGGTATTCCATAAATGTCGGCGAACACCGTTCGACCAAAACGTCGAATATCCCAGATTTCCCAGGATTTTGGGAAGTGAAACAAATATATTTGTATAGTGCTCAAAATGTGCAATCAGAGTTTCCCGAGGATACAAAGAAGTCAAAGCCGCGAAATCCGAATCAGAGGTAGATATAGCCTGCGAGTGAAAATTGGGCAAAAGTATTCCTTCACTCGCTAATCTTTCCAAGTTAGGGATTATCGGCATCCCAGCAATACGTCTGTTCCAAACGCTTCCCATGAGCGATTCAACCTGCAGGAAAATCACATTAGGGGCGGCACTCGCAACATTCCCCGAGAATCCATCACTCCATGGAATATCGTATTTGAGCTGTTGTCTCTGTTTTTCTCTTGCATGAAGGTATGAAATAATCGTTGAACGATCTTCCGGAGTGGCATGTGGCGGAAAAAGCCGCCTATATACATGTCGAATACCTTCAATGGGATAATATACGATCGGCGAAAACGTCATCATGCCAACGGCATGGCTTCGAGAAAATGGCTCCCACCACGGACCTTGTGGTTCCATGCTCAAGAGCCCAATAATCAAGGGAGCCACAAAGCACGTCATTGCCCAGCGCCTCGGGAGTTGATTCACACGTGCATCGATGCGCGCGATTTTCTCAATGATGCGCGGAGATGCGAAGACAACGATCAATGCCAGATCAATCAGGAACAACCCCGCATCTCTCGGTTGACAAAGTGACCAGACACTATCCCGGACATCGTGCAGATGATCGGCAAATACCATCATATCGAACGAGAGTGGCTCACCGAAAATCCTGTAACAGATGAGAGTTCCCCAAAGGATGAAGCCGACGACGATATTTGCGAGTGCCAGAAGCGGAACTTGCCACCTGCCGTTCCAAAGCCAACCGAAAGCAGCTGCGAGGAAGATGATTCCGGCCATGCCAAATCCGATATATCCGAGATTGAAACTCAGAGGGGAGCAATTCGAGACATGCCAAAAATACTGGAGCTTCCACAATAGTGAGAGGCACAAGATGGTTCGCATGGCGCGAATTATACGTATGGGAGGATTAATATTGCAAGAGATAACGCTCATCTCGCCGAGGCGGCTCGCAAGCGTAGCGTAGGGGCGGGTTTGAAACCCGCCCCCACATCGGATTAAATTGTATGATGTTATATATATATCAGCGGAATCTGCGTCATCTGCGGATTCTTTCTCTGTGTCTCGGTGTCTCTGTGGTGCGTTGTCGTTGTGGTGAAATTTTCCGGCTAAAGACAGAACCGCCCGGGGCTTTTGGCCCCAGGCGGTTCATAACCCTGGCATCTACCTACTCTCCCACACAGCTGCCCGTGCAGTACCATAGGCGCGTCCGGGCTTAACTTCCGAGTTCGGAATGGGATCGGGTGTGACCCCGGCGCCATGGACACCAGGAAAAGGGTGGAGGGGGTTGCCCCCCTCTACTATTCACGTATCTTGATAGTAGAGGATCTTGGTTGAAGATCGAGTTCGAGGGTAAGTCCTCGGGGTATTAGTACCGGTCAGCTCACGCCTCGCAGCGTTTTCACCTCCGGCCTATCGCCACGTAGTCTACATGGCCCCTTACTTCGTCTTGCGATCGAAAGGGAAAATTTATCTTAGGGCGGGTTTCCCACTTAGATGCCTTCAGCGGTTATCCCATCCAGACTTAGCTACCCAGCGATGCAACTGACGTCACAACTGGTT
>JAKJFL010000173.1:0-6674 GCA_022704935.1 Candidatus Rifleibacteriota bacterium | reverse complement strand
GGGCGCGCTGCCGGACGCTGTTGGACATGAGTAGACTCGAAACGAGGCTTTTGATCTGGTCGCGGTCGATGCCTCCGAACGCACGGGTCGCGTTCATGCGGATCTTTCCGTTCTTGTGCTGCATGAGCTGGGGCAGGTAGATGCACAGATACTCGGAGTCGAGTTTCGAGAGGGCGTCGATGGCAGCGGAAACCTCGTCGGGATTGTCTTTCGCGAGATACGGCTTGACGATCTGCGCATCATCGGAGGAGCCGAATCTTCCGAC
Organism: Candidatus Rifleibacteriota bacterium; assembly: GCA_022704935.1. Lineage (GTDB taxonomy): Bacteria > Muiribacteriota > Ozemobacteria > Ozemobacterales > Ozemobacteraceae > MWAR01. The sequence goes on along the minus strand of JAKJFL010000173.1, from coordinate 6,409 downwards.
GACCTTTATCAATGCCCCGAGTTCCTTACCGCGTGCATCGCGGATAAGAGACGGAAGACGGGACTTCAGGAGCCTGTAGCCATCGACGGAGAGCTTGTTGAGCAACTGAATGCGGGCGGTCGCGTCGAGTGAATCATACTCGTCGATATTTGCCGGGGGCGGTGCCGTTTTCACCGGCCCATCCGCTTCAACTGGGCCGGAGTGCTCATCGGAAGGTTCGAGGTCGGGAAGAAAAGATGACGAGGACGGCGTTGCCGGCTGAGCAACGGGTGGTTCGACGGGAAGCACACTACTCGAGGGCTTCGATTGAGCATCCTGGCAGCTTTCTGCCGCCCGAGCGTCTGGAGGGATGGGGGGCTGCTCGGACATACTCGAGATCGATAATCGGAGAAGCAGTTCTTCCTCAGCTTTGACGCGGATCTTGAGCTGGTCGAGGAACTCCTGGGCGCTCATCGAGATTTTTTTCGTGTCGGCGAGTGCGCGCGCGACGCCGAGAAGGATTCCCTTGACAAGGTTCTGATGCTGGCCCCGAAGATTTCTGCAGATCCAGTAGAGGCGGAAGGGAAGCTCGACGTGGGCGTTTGCCTTGAAGATGAGGCTCACCCGGAGAAGCAGTTTAGGATCGTCGACTTCGGCGGCAAATCTGAGCAGATGGGGCTCGATTTCCGCATACGGGAAAGAGGCGGCGTGATGAAGCGCAAGGATACGTTCTGTCGGTTCCTGGGCGAACATCAGCTCGACAAGATACCGGAGGGCGTGGGGTTTGTCCCACCGGTACAGGCTTTTGATCGCTTTCGCGCGGATTCCAGGATTGGAGTTGTCGAGAAGGGGGGTGACCAGACTTTGGAGATTGTCCGGGTCGATCTTCTCGAGGGCGTCGAGGGCGGCGGCAAGGACGACGGGATTGGGATGTCGGCAGAGTTCGATGAGCGAGTCTGAGTCCCTGATATCGCCGAACCGTTTGAAGTAATTGCAGATCGAGGGAAGCGCTTCGGGGGGAAGGGTGTTCCACGCGGAACTTCTGAGCAGGTCGTTCGCGAGAAATGCATCGGATGATTCGAGGCGCGTTATGACGAGAGCGAGTTCCTCGAGTTTCGTGGGATCGGAAAGGACCCCCTGAAGATCGTCGAGGGTCGACGGCTGAATAGCGCCCCGAAGTTTGAGCAGTTGATACCTGACGGTTTTTGCGACCTGGAAGGCGAGAACGGGATCTTTGATTTCAGGAAGCGTCTGTTGAAGGGCTTCGACGACCTGCTTCGCGAACGGCAACTCTTCGATCTCGGCGAGGAGATCGAGAACGAGTGTTCCGTCGCCGCTTCGAAGCGTCGATTTGATCTGTTCCGTCGCGAAGTTCGATGATGACGTCGTCATGGAGCAGCCGGTCCGAACATCCCGTGAATCATCGTCAGAATCCGAAGTTGAGGCCGAATCTGACGTCGGGCTCGACGTTGAACGAAGTGACGAAGAGCTCCGCCTGAACCGCATCGGACCCACCGCGGACACCGGCATTGAGTGAAACTCGGTCGCCGGAGTCATTATAGAAGTCACGATAATTCAGGAACTGGCTTTCGAGCATGATGCTGACGTTTTTCTGGGGGGCATAGTCGAGAGCGATCGCGCTTGCGAGAAATTCTTTCTTGTCATAATGAAGTTTTCTGCCAGAAGGGAAAACGATGTCCTGGTCATCCGTGAAGCAGTGCTTGAGATTCAGATAGCCTCGGAGTTTCTCGGAGAGTTTTTCCCCGAGTGTGAGGTAAACGGAGCGGAGGTGCTCGATCTGAACGAGGTCGGCTTTGTTGATCTGGACGGCCGACATCGGGGCGAACATGCCGCCGATGCAGAGGTCCTGGGACGCGATGTGCGTCGAGTATTTCATTCCAAATCCTGTCGACTCCTCGGAATAATTCAGAATGCCGATGGTTGGCGCGGAAGAACGCTCGTATCTGAGATGGTTCACCGAGATTTCGAGATTCGGCTGGAGCGAGCAGGCCGCCGACATCCAGTGTTCGTTCTTCTCGAGATCATATTTGATATTGTCCACGATAATATCACGTTTGGTGACTCCCGTCTTGAGCGAAAAGCCGCCCTTGCGGTTCGTCTGGAAATCTGGGGTGGGAACGGAAATCAAGCCGCTCGTTCCCGAGAGGCACATTCCGGTTCGAGGCGTATCGGATGCAAAGGAGCTGGGCGGCTCCGTATCGTAGATTTTTTCGACGGAGCCAGTACGCTCGGTCTTCCATTCGAATCCCTCGTCCTCGCTCAGCATCTGGGCCGATCCGGCCATCGGAATGGAGAGCGCGAGAAGAATCGCTGCAAGATATCTGTTCATGGTTGTTCTCACGGTTTATCGACGAGCGGGATCGTTGTCTGAGTAGGATCGGAGGTTCCATTGCTTCTGATATAGCAGGTTCTGGTCACTTCATAGTACGTTTGCCCCGGTCCTCCGGAGACGGTTCCAGGAACGGTGATCGTGTAGGTGTCGGGCTGGAGGTTTTCGAACAGGAACTTCCCTTCGGAGGTCGTTCTGATGTCATTACCAACCTGAACCAGGCCTTTGTAGAGTTTCACGTCGATTTCGGGTAGTGCCGCGCTCGTGCTTGCAAGGCGTACGTAGCCGACGATCGTTCCAACGACGGAGGGATCGGGCGTGATAAACAGCGTCGTCGTTGTCGGATCCGTCGTTCCATCTTCTCGGATATAGACTGTCCGTGTGGCGGTGAGATACCCCGGAGCTGAGGCATTGAGCGTATACGTATCAGGGAGGAGGTTCGAGAAATAATACCTGCCTTCCGCGGTCGTCAGCATCGGGCTTGCGGCGTTCTGGCCATCGCTACCCTTTACGCTGACCCAGACTTCGGCGAGAGCCGCGTTCGTCGAGCTGTTTCGGACATACCCGGAGAGCGTCCCCGTCACCTTGGTGAGAGAAATGTTCGTCGTGGCCGGGTCGACGGTTCCATTCGATGCGATATAGACTGTGCGTGTCGCCGGTGCATATTTGGGATCGTCGATCGAGATCGTATACACGCCGGCGCCAAGATCGTTGGCCGCGAACTTGCCGTCCTGCGTGGTGATGAAGGGGCTCGAGGCGAGGGGGGTATCGGTGCTGTCGAGGATGCGAACGGAAATTTCAGGCAGCGGAGTGGTTCCGTATTTCACGTAGCCGATGATGTTCCCGGTCGCCGGATCGCGGGACAGGGTCAGTATCGTCGAGCTCGGATCGGTGGTTCCATTGCTGAGGATATAGCAGGTCCGGGTCACAGATGTGAAGCTGGTGCCGGATGCGTTGAGGGTGTAGGTTCCGGGGACGAGGCCGTAGAAGCCGAACTTGCCGTCCGCCGTCGTCTTGAGCGGGCTGCCCGTAACGTGGGCGTTGCTGCTGTTCTTGAGACTGACGTAAATCTCGGGAAGCACCTGGCCGGTCGTGTCGAGTTTCACGGTGCCGACGACATTTCCGACCACGGCTTGCGCGACGGGGGTCAGGATGATCTTCGGCATGGCCGGGTCCTTCGTTCCATCTTCTCTGATGGTGATGGCGAAATCTCTGTCGACGTAATCGCTCTTCGAAATGGTGACCCGATAGAGTCCAGGATTGACGTCGGAGAAGGCAAAATAGCCGCTTCCGTTCGACAAGGTGGTCTTGCCGAGATCGTCCCAGATGCCGCCGACATACTTGAACAGTTTGATCGTGGCCAAGTTGACCCCGGCGTTTGTCGCTGCGTCGACAACGTATGCCTCTATCATCGAGCTTTGCATGGAATAAGAAAGAATCAGATCAGTCGATACCGGATCGGCGGTTCCGTCCGTCTTGATGTAGCAGGTGCGCGTGACTTCCGTATACCCGGTTCCGGACGCCGTGATGGTGTATTCGCCGGGAATGAGGTCGTAGAACGAGTATTTGCCTTCAGAGGTGGTTTTACGAGGGCTGCCGGAAACGAACTGTCCGGTGCCTACGTTTTTCGCGGTGACGGTGATCTCGGGAAGAACCGCGTTCGTGATGTCGAGCCTGGCGTAACCGGTGATGGTTCCTCGTAACTCGGTTAAGCGTGTGAGGACAATCTGGGTCGTTACAGGGTCGGCCGACCCGTCGCTCTTGATATAGCAAGTGCGGGTCGCCGTCGAGTAGCCGGTGCCGGATGCCGAAACCGTATAGTCGCCGACTGGGACGCTTTCGAAAATGTATTTGCCTTCGGTCGTCGTCTTGCGAGGGCTTCCTGCGATGGTCAGCCCCGTATTGATATCCGTGACGGTGATGATGATTTCCGGGAGCGGGGTGTCGTTTTCCAGCTTCACGTAGCCGACGAGCGATCCCGTGATTCGTGTGATCGGGGCAAGAATCAGATCCGTCGATTCAGGATCGGAAGTTCCGTCGGTCCTGATGTACGACGTGCGCGTCACGGACGTATAGCCTGCGCCCGAAGCCGTGATGGTGTATTCACCGACCGGAAGACCGTCGAAGGTGAATTTTCCCTGCGTGGTCGTGATGCGGGGGCTGCCGGTGACCTGGATCCCGGTTTTGGAGTTTTTCACCGTGATCGTGATTTCAGGGATGACATTTCCGGAAAGATCCTTCGCATATCCCGAGAGAGTTCCGGTGATTGTCGGAACGGCGGAAATGAACGTGAGCGGAATCTTGGGCTTCGAGGGGCTCATCGCGCCGGTGCTCTGAATGTTTACGGGATACGCCATAGACGCATAGCCAGTCTTATTCACGTTCAGAGTGTAGAGGCCGGGGAGGACGCCGGAGAAATAAAAATATCCGCTTCCGTCCGTAAGTGTGGATTTGTTCTGAGGAACCCAGACGCCGCCGGAATACATCGAAAGGGAAGCGGTTGCGAGCAAGATGGGGTTGTTCGTCGATGCGTCGATGACATACGCTTCGATCGTTCCCGAAGCCGGGATGACGGTCGGATTCTGAAGCTCGATCGGAACGACGAGGTCGGAAGGCGATTGGGACCCGTCCGATGTGATGTATACCGGATACAGCATCTCCGTGAAGGTCGCGGAACCATGTCCGATACGGAGGGTGTAAAGAGCGGCGGCAAGATTAGAAAAGATAAACTGGCCGTTTCCGGCCGTCTGGACAGGATTAGCAACCTGTTTGTCGCCGACGAACAGCTCAACGGGCAGGTTGACCACGGGAACGTCGTTGTTCTTGACATACCCGGAAATGGAAAAGGTTCCCGAATACTCGTCGAGCGTTCCGCTGGTGGCTTGAATGCCGGAAAGGGTCATGGAAATGGGGGTGGAATTGTTCCCTTCCTTGCAGCCGCTGCCATAAATGACCAACAGGCAGAGTGCAAGAAGGAAAGCCCCTGTGATCCAACCGGGTATCCGCTTAACCATGATTCGCCCCCATCGCGAAAAAATAATAATCCAATACTAGTGTCGGCAGATCGACGTGAGGTGTGAAGTAAGAACTCCCGCCTGGATTTGGAAATCGTCGAAGCCGGATGAAAAGGGATGACGCCGATCAGTCTCTGGAAAGGGCCTGCTCGAGAGCTTTTCCGACCTTGCGAAGTTGCCTGGCGCCTTCTAGTTTTTCTTTAACGGAAGGAAGACCGATTTTTTCAAGGATGCCCGGGGTGTCGGAACTCGTTTCCGGTGGGGCTTCCCTGAGGAGAAACTCGGAAGTCCAGCCGGAATATCCGATCCCGGCGGAGTCGGTACCCGTCACGCGAAACCACCGTACTCCATCGACGATTTTCCAGTCGAGTCCGTGAAGTTGTGAAGACGTGGGACGGGGCGAACCGTCGAGTGGCAGCGAGGCGGTGTACAGCGCGTCTACGGAAACACGGCCGGTGGCGATGAAATACAGGAAGAGAATGCTCACGACGGTTGAAACCGCGTACCGAAAGCCGGTGCGCTGTGCCGGAGAGGGGGCAACGCCTGGATCATTCTCGGGATAAACGATGCGTGGCGCCGATGACGTCGACGAATCCGTGTTTTCGGTACAGGACGTTGTCTCAGGAGGCGCATGGATGATTCCGCACGCCATCGCGACGAAGCGCAGGAGGGGAAAGACAAAGACGAATATTATGAGAACCGTAATAATAAAGAGAGTGATATTCATTGGCGGAAAGCGGAAATAAGAAGCGGAAGAGGGGAAGAATCAGTGATGACTCGCGCAGACGACGTTCCCGGCTGCATCGAGGGAGTAGGAGCAGGGGCAGCCGGCAGGAAGGTTGAAGCTTCCGGAAAAAAGGCGTTTGAGGTCGAGATCCTTCATGGGAGGATTGTTCAAAGAATAGAGCTGCAACTGTTGCGAAATGAGCGATTTGTTGGCGGCGCAAACGGCGTCCCAGCTTCGCTGTACAGGGGAGGGGCCTTCCTGCCCGCCTGTCGACATGAATGATCTGGAGACCATGAGCGAGCCAATAGAAATGACGATGACAGCCAGAATGAGCATGAT
>JAKJFL010000172.1:0-6685 GCA_022704935.1 Candidatus Rifleibacteriota bacterium | reverse complement strand
TCCTATATTTGCTTCGATGCCCGATTTCCTTGAAATGATGCCGATCCCCTTGTAACAGTTGATAGTTTTTTGGTCGACGTTTCTTGGCTCGGGGCTCTGTCCGGTTTTTCCGGTTTCTGCACCGTGGATAGGAGATGGTCTTCAGGCTAAGCGGATAAATGACACCAGTATCTCAGGCGATCTCCAGACGGGCGCGGTCGAGAAACTGTGGAAGCAGGTCGTGTAATTCAGCTTCTGATTTCGCTTTCGGAACTTCCGTAAAAAGCAGTCTCAGATAGGTATATGGCTCTATATCATTGGCCTTGGCAGTTTCGATGATCGAGTAGAGAGTGGCGCTGGCGTCGGCTCCACGGGGTGATCCTGAGAAAAGCCAGTTTTTGCGGCCGACGGCGAAGGGCCGGATCGCATTCTCTGCCGGGTTGTTATCCGGGCGCAGGATCGCATTTTCCAGATAGATTGTAAGTCGCGGCCAGAGATTCAGGGCATACATGATGGCCTTGCCGAGCAGACTTTTCGGCGGCGTTTTGTTCAGGTATCGGTCCAGAATCCGCTTGACTTCTTCGAGTTTCGGCCGGCTCTCTTTCTCGCGAAGGGCAACCACGTCGTCTGGAAGAAGCCCATTCTCCCTCGCCTGGTCTTCGATCAGGTAGAGTTTTCCGATGAGATCGAGCACGTCCTTCGCAACGCCGGCCTTGAGACTGCCTTTGGTGCCTTTCTCGACCTCGACGAATTTCCTGCGCACATGAGCCCAGCACGCGAGATGGCGAAGCCTTCGCGCATGCCTACTGCCTCATAGCCGGTATAGCCATCGGCATGCAAATATCCGCGGTAATCAGCCAGCATCTCGTCGGCGACCCTGCCGGAGCGGGTCGGATAATACCGGAATATGACCGCAGGCCGACCGGGCTGCCCACCGCGGCATACCCACATGTAGGATTTGGTCGTATTAGCCCGTCCCGGCTCTCTCAGCACCTGCACGGGGGTTTCATCCATGTGTATGACGGGCCCGGCGCGCACCTCCCTGGAGATCAGATCGAAGATCGGCACACAGGCCTGCGCCGCCTGTCTCACCCATGAGGCCAAGGTTCCTCGCGTTATATCGAGGCCCAGCCGCATGAACTGCTGTTCCTGGCGATACAGCGGAATGGCGTCGACATACTTGGCGGTCACGATGTGCGCGAGCAGGCCGGGAGTCACGATTCCCTGCGGAATGATCTGGGGAGGAAGCGGCGCGATGCGGACTTCTCCGGGGGCGTTTTCCGGAATCTCACAGGTGCATCCGGGGGCATATTTATAGCGAATTTCCCGAACAACCTGGACCTTTGCGGGAATGATGTGAAGACGTTCGGTGATCTCTGCCCCGATCCGAATCAGCGGACAACCGCACGGCGCAACTTTCTGATCGTCGGGAAGGTCGAATTCCTTGTCGACCCTCGGCAGATGCGCTGCAAGAGGCTTGCGGCCGGGCTTCTTGCGCGGATGATCGGCGAGAGCGATTGTTTCTTCGGAAGCCTGGATCGAAGCTCCGGCCGTGGTTTCCACTTCATCGAAGGGGAGGAACGGCTGTTCCGGAGTGGAGCCGTCGGCAGGCTTCTTTTCGGAGGATTTCCCATAGAGAATGTTTCGGAGAAGGCGCACTTGTTCTTCAAGCTCCGCTATCTCCAGCGCATGCCGGCTTTTCATCTCTTCATGAGCTTTTCGCAGGTTCTCATACTCGCGACGGATATCAATTGCCTCGGGTGTCGCCGGCTGTTTCATCATGCCGAACACTATAGCATATTATTCGGTATATCTCAAGGGCTTCGCTCAAAAAATCTTCGAATATTCCAGCCTGCCATGCCCCTTTACCCGCGTCGGGTCCAGTCCGTCGAGAAGCCAGTTCAGTTCACGCGGCTCGAGTTCCAGCACATCCGCCTTGGAACGCGGCCAGCGGAATCTCTGTCTTTCGAGCCGCTTGTGGAAAACCCAGAAACCGTTCCGTTCCCAGGCCAGCATCTTGATCGTCGACCGCTGACGATTGCAAAAACCGAAGACGTCGCCTGAAAATGGATCGCCACCGAGATGCTTCGCGACAAGCAGGGAGAGGCCGTCGATCCCTTTTCGCATGTCCGTGGCGCCGAGGGCGAGAAAGACCTTTGCCCCGCCTCCCATGGGAATCATGCAAGCCTCTCGAGCGTGCGAAGGAGACTTGCCAGACTGGCCGGCGAAAAATGCTCGGGCACATCAATGCGGAACCGGCGGCCGACTCGCAGAATGAATTTCCCGGGAGGGGTGACTTCGCGCTTCACTTGGTGAACACGGGCGACAGGAACGAATTTCACTTCGGCGGAAGGAGAGTGACAAGTATCACCCGCCAACTGCAACGCCGAGATGCGCCGTCGTTCAGTGCCGGATGACGCGTCGGCCGTTTCTACTGGAAATTTTCCGCCCCAGTACCGAAGGGAGTTTTTATACAGCCCATGCTGTCGGGTATACGCCTGCCGGGAAAGGCCACTCTTGCGCCAGGCGAGCACATGAGTTTGCCAATATCGACGGAGTTCATCGCTTTGCGAGCCAACCGCTTTCATGATCATCACCTCGAAACTGAAGATGACGATCATGATGACACCCGCTAACTCTCAGCAAAAGATAGGGTTAATTATCCGCTTACGATTCAGGAAACCATGCCGACCGCCTGCATCGTCTTCGACGAGAACCTCCGCATCCAAAGCTGGAACCACGGTGCCGAACGAATATTCGGCTATTCGAAACCCGAGGTGGAGGGAAAAAACCTCGTTGACTTTCGGCAATCTCCGGACGTCATCGCCTATGCAGATGAGCTGCGCCGGCTGTTCCGGACGCGGCAGCTTTCGCCGGCCGACGAGCTGGGCATTCGGGAAAACCAGACCCGCGACGGGCGGCGCATCCTGTGCGAATGGCGTCACGCGCTGCTGATCGACGACGCTGAGAAACTCATCGGCATTTTGGCAATAGCTCAGGACGTCACGGAGCGCGAACGGAACAAAGCCGAACTGGAGACGGCCAACCGAGAGCTCAGTCAGCTCGAACAACTTCGGGATAATCTGATGCACATGATCGTTCACGACATGCGCTCGCCCCTGCAGGTCATCATCGGCAATCTCGAATTGATCAAGATGAATCCGCAACCTCTCGATGCAGATACCCTCGGGTATATCCAAGCCGTCGAAACAGGGGCGAGCAGACTTCTCGATTCGATCGCCAATCTGCTCGACGTCAGGAAACTCCAGACGAATCAGATGCCTCTGGCTCGAACCGCCGTCGATCTCGCGAATCTCACGACCCAGGTGCTGACAGAACTGAAAGCTGTTTCAATATCTCATACGATAGATTTCCAGCCTCCCGGCACACCTGTCATCACGAGCGCAGACGCAGCTATTTTGCGACGGGTGGTCGCAAACCTGATCGAAAACGCGCTGAAATACTCACCCGCAGGCACGACGATCCGCATCTCTCTCGCCGGATCGAATCCGACAGCAGTCTGGTCCGTCTCGGACAACGGCCCCGGCATCCCGGCGGAGTATCAGAGCAGGGTCTTCGACCTTTTCAATCACATTCCCGCCATGAAGAACCAGAAGGCCGTTTCGAGCGGCGTCGGCCTCGCCTTTTGCAAACTCGCTGTCGAAGCGCATGCGGGAACCATCACTCTCGAAAGCGAGCCGGGAAAAGGCTCGACCTTCTGCATCAGACTTCCCCTTGCCTGACCCAGTCAACGCCTGACATCTGGATCTCCTCGTAGGTCCCGCAAAATGAAAACACCCCCGTTCGCGCTGAACTTGTCGAAGGGCGAGAAATATTTCGTGCAGCGATGCTTCAGCATGAGCGGTATCGGGTGTGCGATTTCATTGTCGCGCTCCTTGTGAGATGTTGGAGAAAGCTCCTGCTTTCCCAGATACATGCCTGGAACCCCGCGTCATTTCAGCAATGGAACAAACCGCTGCCATTTAGAGAAAATTTTCACGATTTCTCTTGACGCGCCCCCTTCCTGCCGATATATTCATATCGAGAAACATTTCTCGTTATAAATTTCACATTCTCGTTTGATCCGTCCGGTATCAGCCTGGCAGGGACGGAAATCAACCGATCAACCGGAGGAAATCGTGATGACAGCCGGAAATACAGAAGAGACGGGAATGCCAAGGATGGCACCGGAGCCGACTCTGCGCCGCCTCCCCCTCTATCACCATTATCTGAAGGCACTTGCCGACCGCGGGCGCGACGTGGTCTCGTGCACACACATCGGAACCGATCTGCGTCTCGACCCGACCCAGGTGCGCAAGGATCTCGCCATCACGGGCATCAGAGGCCAACCCAAGGTCGGGTATCGCATCAGTCAGCTTTTGATATCCATCGAAGAGTTTTTGGGCTGGAACAACCTGACGGATGCGTTTCTCGTCGGCGTCGGCCATCTCGGCCAGGCGCTGCTTGGCTACGAGGGCTTCCGCAGGTATGGCCTCAGGATCGTCGCGACCTTCGACAGTGATCCATCGAAGATCGGAACGACGATTGCCGGCTGCCAGGTGCTGCCCTGCGCAAAGATCACGGACCTCGCACGGCGCATGAAGATCAGGCTTGGCATCATCACGGTTCCGGCAACCGCAGCCCAGCAGGTCGCCGAAGCCATGGCCGAGGGGGGCATCACGGGCATCTGGAACTTCGCCCCCGTCGCGCTTTCCCTACCGGAAGAGGTGATCGTTCAGACCGAGAACCTCGCCTCCGGCCTCGCCGTTCTTTCGACGAAACTCGGCCGCAAACGCCCCCAAGAAGCAACCCGCTGATTCACACACACCTTTTCCCTCTTCATATCATCAGATCATCGAAGGAGCCGAACACATGGAACCGGTCACGCTCACCCGCAAGTTCGAAAAGGTCTGCGAGATTCTCGACCGTCACGGCCGCGATCCCGGGAAGCTGATTCCCATTCTGCAGGCCGTCCAGGAGGAGTACCGCTACCTGCCCGAGGAGGTCATGGCCTTCGTCGCCACCTCGCTCGATCTGCCGCCCGCCCGCGTCTACGGCGTCGCGACGTTCTACGCGCATTTCGCACTCGAGCCCAAGGGCAAATACGTCATCCGGATCTGCGACGGAACGGCTTGTCATGTGAAACAGTCGATCCCGATCCTCGAGGCGATCAGGAAGCGGCTCAGCCTCGACGAGAAGCGACGCACGACACCCGACATGCTGTTCACCGTCGAGACCGTCTCGTGCCTCGGCGCCTGCGGCCTTGCCCCTGTCATCGTCATCAACGATGAGGTGCACGGCCAGATGACACCCCCGTCCGCCGTCGCCCTGATCGACGCGCTCGCCGCGAAGGAGGCCGCGAAATGACTGCCACAGCCGATTTGAAAACCATCGCTTCCACATTTTCCGCCGCTGCCGCAAAGCCCGAGCGTCGGGTGATCATCTGCGCCGGCACCGGCTGCGTCGCGAACGGCGCCCTCAAGGTCCACCAGGCGCTGATCGAGAAGATCGCCGCCGAGCAGCTGCCGGTCATCGCCGAACTGCGCGAGGAAAAGGCCGACAAAGCCGTCTGGGTCTCGAAAAGCGGCTGTCACGGCTTTTGTCAGATGGGGCCGCTCGTCACTATCCTGCCCGAGAACTACCTGTATACGCGCGTGAAGGTCGAGGACGTCGCCGAGATCGTCGAAACGACGCTCAAGCAGGGAAAGCCGATCGACCGCCTCGTTTATGCCGACCCGACCAGCGGCGCCCACTGCGTTCACGGAACGGATATCCCCTTCTACAAGCGCCAACAGCGCACCGTCCTCAAGGAATGCGGACATATCGACCCGGATGATATTCGTGAATATATTTCTCACGGCGGCTATGCGGCGGCCGAGACGGCATTCACGAAGATGTCTGCGAAGGCGGTCTGCGAGGAAGTCGAAGGCTCAGGTTTGCGCGGTCGGGGCGGCGGCGGCTTCCTCACCGGCAAAAAGTGGGAGCTGACCCGCGTCCAGCCGGGACCGAAGAAATACGTCATCTGCAACGGCGACGAGGGCGATCCCGGCGCGTTCATGGACCGCAGCGTGATGGAGGGCAACCCCCACAGCGTCATCGAGGGGATGATGATCGCCGCGCGCGGCATCGAGGCTGATGAGGGCTACGTCTACGTGCGCGCCGAGTATCCGCTCGCCGTGAAGCGCATCCGGTTCGCCGTCGAAGAGGCCGAGCGGCTCGGCCTGCTGGGCGACAACCTCTTCGGCAGCGGTCTCTCGTTCCGCCTTCACGTGATGGAAGGCGCGGGCGCGTTCGTCTGCGGCGAAGAAACGGCGCTCATCGCTTCGATCGAAGGCAAGCGCGGCATGCCGATGCCGAAACCGCCGTTCCCCGCCCAGAAAGGCCTCAACGGCAAGCCCACGGTCATCAATAACGTCGAAACCCTTGCCACCGTGCCTCTGATCATCCGGAACGGCGCGGCATGGCTGCGCGGGATGGGCACGAAAGGCTCGACCGGCACGAAGAACTTCGCCCTCACCGGCCATGTGGCGAACACGGGCCTGATCGAGGTCCCGTTCGGCACGACGATCCGCGAGATCGTGTTCAACATCGGCGGCGGCGTGACCCGCGACGACGGCACCATCTGGCCAGACGGCTTCAAGGCTGTCCAGATCGGCGGCCCGTCGGGCGGCTGTCTGACGAGCGAGCACCTCGACCTGCCGCTCGA
>JAKJFL010000171.1:0-6728 GCA_022704935.1 Candidatus Rifleibacteriota bacterium | reverse complement strand
GTCTTCCCGCCAAGATCCGCGAGTTCACCAAACTCCACAAAGGACTCGTCCTGTTCACGGGCCCCACCGGTTCTGGAAAATCGACGTCACTCGCCTCGCTGATCAACATCATCAACGAAGAACAGCGGTGTCACATCATCACCGTCGAAGATCCGATCGAGTATCTGCATTATCACAAGCGGTCGGTCGTCAACCAGCGCGAACTGGGCATCGACACCCACTCGTTCGGCGAGGCGCTGCGGCACATCCTTCGCGAAGACCCCGACGTCATTCTCGTCGGCGAAATGCGCGACCTCGAAACCGTGAGCACGGCGCTGACGATGGCCGAAACCGGCCACCTCGTCTTCGGCACCCTTCACACCACCGATGCGGCGCAAACCATCAACCGCATCATCGACATCTTTCCACCACACCAGCAGCCACAGATCCGCTCGCAGCTGTCGTTCACCCTGCGCGCCGTCGTCGCCCAGCAGCTCCTTCCGATCGCCAGCGGCAAGGGCCGCGTAGTCTGCTGCGAGGTCCTGACCGGCAATCCGGCTGTCGCGAACTGCATCCGCGAACAGAAGATATCGGGGCTGTACACAATCATGCAGACGAGTCAGAACGAAGGGATGATCACCTTCGAGCAATCCCTGCGCGACCTGTACATGCGCGGAGACATCACGCTCGAAGAAGCGATGATCCACACCATGCATCCGAAGGAACTCGAGCGCATGCTGAAGGGCTGATCTCCGCTTCAACCGCACATTCGAAACGTACCTTGACATCCAGGCGTTCTATTTGTACGCTTAGGTTGGATGAAGTAGAAAAAGAAAGGAGGTGAAAACTATGACGAAGCGACGCGGTTTCACTCTGATTGAACTTATGATCGTTATTGCCATTATCGGTATTCTGGCGGCTATCGCTATCCCGAACTTCCGGAAGGCCCGCGAACAGGCTCGCGAAAAGGCGTGCTATGCGAATATGCGCGTTCTCCTGGGTGCCATCGAGATGTACAACATGGATACCCCGAATATGGAAACGAGCATGTCCGACACCATTATCAACAAGCTTTCCAGCGCGAACTACCTGAAGGGCGGCATCAGCAAGCCCGAGGCTGGTTGCAGCTACGGCGCGTCCGGCGATCTCACCGGCGCAGGCAAGATCAAGTGCAACGTTCACGGCCAGATCGAAGCCAAGTGATCCTGTTCGACAAAAAAGGGCGAAAGAAATTTCGCCCTTTTTTTCATGTCGATTTTCCCTCAACGCCCTTTCAAACACGGCTTCCCCTGTGCTAGCCTTTGCACATGCCGGAAATCACCCATGCTGCTCCAGACCTGCTGTTTCCCTTCCTCACGTTTTTCTTCGCGCTGTTCGGCAGCCTGCTAGGCAGCTTCAGCAACGTCGTTATCCTGCGGATGGCCGAAGGGCGGTCGGTCGTGTTCCCACCGTCGTCCTGCCCCCATTGCAAACATCAACTGTCGCCCCTCGATCTCATTCCCGTGTTCGGCTGGCTGCTGCTGCTCGGGAAATGCCGATACTGCAAAGCGCCGATTTCGTGGCAGTATCCGCTGGTCGAAGCTTCCGCGGCAGCCATCGTTGGAAGCACGTTTGCGGCAAACGGCCTGAACGCCGCGTTTGTCGTGGGTGCTGCCTGGTCGATGATCTGGTTCATCGTATCGATCCTGCATCTGCGGCGGGAATGCACCGCACCGGCCCCCTTTCTCTGGCCGCTTGCGTACCGACTAGCCCTCGGATACGCCGTTGCTCCCATTCAGCCCCTTGTCTGGGCAGCGGCACTCGGCGGCGGTGCCGTCATGGGAGCCATCATGCGATACCGGCATCCGGCGTCGCCGGCAGTGGCTTGGTTCGGAATAACCGTCGTGAATCTTCTCTCCACGCAGAAGCTCGGAATGGCCTACCTGGCCGCGTTGCCAATCATCCTAGTTCTCGCCGCCAGATCCGACGAATCCGCCGTCAGACAGTCGACATACGCGATGTTCGCGTGGAACGTCGCAGGCATCGCCGCCTGCGCATGGTCAGGAAATCCGGGCTGGTGATCAGACCGATATATTCTTGGCTATATATTCCGTCTCGCGCGGCGCAAGATTCTTCCTCAGCCGACGCATGACATCGCGTCCCCGTTCTCCGGATCGGACAAGGCAGACGAGGGCCGCCTCGCGCACTTCGGTGTCCCGTTCCGAAGCGAGCACCCGCTCCCATGCGCTCGTGCCGCGGTCACCGATGCTGATGTAAACGGCTTCCACGGCACATTTACGCACATAGGGGTCGGGATCATCGAGCCCCCGGAGGATGATCTGGCCGATCCCGTCGCAGCGACACTCACCCAGCCGCAGCAATGCCAAACCCCTGATCCGCGGGTCCCCGTCCTGCACGGCCTGGAACAGCATGTCGGGTTCGCCGATCGCCTGGGGTGATCCGATGCGGACGAGAATGCGGAAAAACGTCTCGTTGTCGGGGCGGGCCGCGCGTGCGATCCGCCGTTTCAGACTCTCCTCCTGTGCGATGAGACACTCTTGGATGAACTCGATCTCGCCGGGAACGGCAGCGATCGACTCGAGCAGCCAACTGGGCCAGTCGCTTGGCTGGAGCGTCGCGAACAGGTCTCTAATGAGCGTACGAGCATCCGGGGAAAACCGGCCGGTCCGCGTCGCATGCTCGACCGCGTTTATGACGGCCTGTTCGATGTCGCTCTTCATGTCGGCTCTTCCGTATTTCGGGACTCGTCTGTTACAATCAACCCTGCGATTTTACCATGAGCCCGGCCCGGGCGCATGAGGCAGCCTCCGTATTCATCGAGACGGCCGTTTGCGGGAAACGCCCGTCGTCGCGGAAAGGGATTGCACGACATCGCGGATAGCCGACGCGATGCAGGCATGGAGAGGACTGAAACGATGTCGAACAGCTTTGGAACGCTTTTTCGGGTGACCACCTGGGGAGAATCACACGGTCCTGCCCTCGGAGCCGTTATCGACGGCTGTCCGGCCGGCATGCCGCTTGATCCGTCGGATCTTCGCGCCCAGCTGGAACGGGATGTGCCCGATCGCGAACTCGGAACACCCCGCGGAGAAAGCAACCGTTTCGAGATCCTGTCGGGCGTGTTCGAGGGAAAAACGCTCGGCACGCCGATCTCGATCATCATCAGGAACGACGACGCCCGGCCGCTCTCGTATGAAGCCGGCCGGGACACCCTTCGGCCCGGTCACGCCGACTTCACCTGGCTGTGCAGGTTCGGCCACACGGATTACCGCGGCGGTTCCCGCTCGTCTGGCCGCGAGTGCATCGCCCGTCTGGCGGCCGGCGCCGTGGCGCGGAAGCTGATCGGCAGTGTGGGCGTCGGATTTTCCGGCTCGATCGTGGAGCTTGCCGGGGAGCCCGTGACCGACGTAGAGAGCCTCTCCAGGGCCCGCGCCAGGGCCCTCGCCCTGGGCGAGCAGGGCGAGAGCACCGGCGGCGTCATCGAGATTCGCATTCGGGGTGTTCCCGCCGGCATCGGCCGGCCGGTCTTCGGGAAACTGCAGGCCGATCTCGCCCGCGCTTTTCTCTCGATCGGCGGCGTCAAGGGCCTCGAGGCAGGCCGGGGCTTCGGCGCCGCCGGCATGACCGGCAGCGAGCACAACGACCCGTTCTTCTTCGACGACAACGGGCACATATATATCGATGGAAATAATTGCGGAGGGATTCTCGGTGGCGTCACGACCGGAACCGAGATCGTCTTCCGGCTCGCCGTCAAGCCAACGCCGACGGTCCAGAAACCTCAGAAGACCGTGAACGTCGCGAGGCACGAAGCCGTGACCATGTCCTATCAGGGCAGGTTCGACAGGAATTTCACGCCGCGGGTGATCCCGATCGCCGAAGCGATGGCGTCCTGCGTCCTGGCCGATCATTTCCTTATGTCGGGGGTGCTGCACCCGTGCCGTTTCGATCAGACGACAACGAGCAAAACATCCGACGGGAACGCGTCCTGTTGATTCCTGCGCACCAAAAGCCAATGTTGCGTTTCCGTTCCTGCCGAGCCGCCTGTCGAAGCACGAAAGTTCTCACCCTCTTCGGCAGGCTCTGAAAAGACTTCGACAAGCTCAGAGCGAACGGCTGATTTTCATTCTGCAGGAGTCAATCCCAGGAAGCGACACGCATCAGGCCGCCTTGGTATTGTGGCGGATATAATATTCCGCTTCACGGGCGAGATCGGTTTCCGGGGCCAGTTCTGACACGCGGCGGAACCGCTCGAGGCTCGTCGGCATCCCGAGCTCGCGTTCCAGCTGGCCGAGCCTGAAAAGATCGGTGGGCAGAGGGGCGCCGCAGGTCAGAAGCCGGCTCAGCATCTCGAACTCGCCCTTCGTGTCGCCCAGGGCGCGCATGACGGCAGCCGCCCCATGCAGGCCAGGCTCGAACGTCTCGCTGACCATGAGCGTCTTGCGATATTCCTCGAGGGCCGATTTCAGGCGGCCCCGTTCGAAGAGGATGTCACCCAGCAAGCGATGTCCCTCGAGATGGCCGGGATGATGCTTGAACATAGTTTCCAAGACGCTCGCCGCCTCGACATACCGACGCTCTTCCTTCAGAATCTCCGCAAGCTCCATCGCATACGAAGCGCGCTCCGGATGCCGGCGGGTAAGGCGGCCGTAGATGTCGCGCGCGGCATCGGCTTCACCGACCTGGCGATACAGCCGGCACATTTCCTCGAGAAGCTCCACGTTGTCGGGCTGGAGTTCGGAAAGGCGCTCCATCATGACCAGCGCCCGGTCAACATCGCCGAGCCGATGATGACAGCGTGCAAGAAGGAGCAGAACCGAGGGATGTTCAGGCAGGCCCCTCAGGGCGGATGTCAGTGAAACGGCGGCCAGCGCGTATTTTCCCTGGCGAAAGAGGCACTGGCCGAGATTGAAATGAGCGTCATGCGCGCTGGGATTCCGCGCCACGATCTGGCGGAACTGCTCCATCGCCTCGTTGAGACGGTCGCGGCGCATGTGAATGACGGCGAGGCCGAACCTGGCCGCTTCGAGATCGGGAGCGGCCTCGATCGCCTTTTCATACTGAGCGGCAGCACCGGCGAAATCCCCGTGACGGCGGAGCAGTTCGCCAAGAGCGAGGCGGATGTCGGCACGGTCGGGAGCGGCATTTGCCGCACGCATCATGAACGTGACCTGCTGCTCCTGGTTTCCCATGAGTTCATGGAGTTTGGCCAGGGCCAGAAAAACGGAGTGAGACTGAGGCTGAAGCTCCTGGGCACGTTCAAGCGCAAACCGCGCCTCGTCGTGATTTCCAAGGCGGGCGAGGCAAAGGCCGAGTTCGATCAGGGCGGCAATCTGTGACGCATCCTGGGCAAGAAGACGACGATATGTCCGGACGGCCTCGTTCAGGGCTCCCTGGCGAACATACAGGCGGCCGAGCTTCTGCAGCAGCCCCAAGTCTCCAGGCACGGCACGGCACTGCTCCTCCATCGAGGCGAGCAGTTCAGGCAAAGCCTTCGGCCGTTCGAGCATGGCACCTCCTCCACACACACGCCATCCGGACGCATTCCGGAACCTGGCGCACCGTGCGCGGGCATTTCGGGAGTCTCAGGTCCTGGGGGATGCGATATCCCGCACGAGCCCCGACTTGTCCGAATCACGGAAAAAAGCGGATCCCATAACCAATACATCGGCACCGGCGTCGATAATCTTTCGCGCTGATTTTCGGTCGACCCCTCCGTCGACCTCGATGAGGGTCTTCGCACCCCGCTCGTCGATGAGCCTGCGGAGCTTCGCGATTTTTTCGATGACCGGTTCGATCATCGCCTGGCCGCCGAATCCCGGATTCACCGTCATGATCAGCACCTGATCGCAGACATCCAGCAGATACTCGAGCCCGTCGATCGGCGTCTGCGGATTAAGGGAGATCCCAGACGCAGCGCCCAGCTCGCGAATCTGGGCGAGATACCGCTGAGAATGACGGCACGCCTCGAGATGGAACGTGATGCGGTCTGCGCCGGCCTGGCGATAGGCAGCCAGCCACTGGTGCGGGGCTTCGATCATCAGGTGCACGTCGAACGGGAGGCTTGAATGAGGGCGCAGGGCGGAAATCACCGGAGGACCGAACGTGAGATTCGGCACGAAATGGCCATCCATAACGTCGAGGTGCACCCAGTGGGCCCCCGATGCCTCGATGGCGGCAAGACCCTCGTGCAGACGGGAAAAATCGGCAGAAAGAACGGAAGGAGCGACTAAAATCTTGCGATTCATGCGCCGCTCACCAGAAAATCAGCAGGCTGACGAAGAGGGCGAGAAGAAAGCTGCCAATCCCGATCGCGGCATAGGGATGCCGTATCCACGGCTGTTCCTCGACACCCTGCCAGATTTTTCCGGCCGAACGTCCCTGCGCTTTGTCGCGGCCGCCCTGAAGGAGACGCAGAACGGGTTTTGCCGCGGCCGCCATATCGCCCTGCAACTGCATTTCCTCGGCAGGACAAAGGGCCGAAGAGGGGGTTTCGACGGCATCGGAAGCCACGGCGAGAGCGGCAGTTCCGGCACAGCGGCCGACACGGCCGGTCATCGATGCCCCTCCAGAAATTGCCTTGAGTGGCACGGACGATGCCCCTGCGTCCGTCGCCCGGCCGGCCGATGCGCCAACCAAGGACACGGCTGCGTTCGCCGTCGCGGCGACGGACTGCCTGCCCTGCCCCGATGTTCCGGCCGCCATCGCTACCGACCCGGCAGCAGCCGCGGTCACGGCGGCGGAAGCCCTCC
>JAKJFL010000170.1:0-6746 GCA_022704935.1 Candidatus Rifleibacteriota bacterium | reverse complement strand
GGACGTGATCCGCCACGAGCTCGTGCGTCGCATCATCCAGGCGTATGAAAAGTATTACGACGAGGAAGGGGAATTGTCGTGAGCGAACGCACGGCCTTCATCCTGACGACCTTCCTGCGCTGGCTGGATCTTCCCGGCAAACGGCAGCAGATGTTCATCCGCGAGTTCGCCGTCTTTTTCACCGCCGTCGTCCTGATTCTGTTCATCGATTTCAACTCGTTCAGCCCCGAAGTCATCGAGGGCCACGAGGCACCGAAGACCATCGTCGCGCCGCGCGCGATCAGCTTCGTCGACGAGCGCAAGACCGCCGAGCTTCGTCGCCTCGAGGAAGAGCGCGTCGAGCCGGTCATCACACACATCGACGATGCCGAAGCCGAGATGCTCAGCCGTTTCAGCCGGTTCATGGGCAGTCTGGGCCGCTTCACACAGGACTGGCGGGACCGCGAACCGAGCGACCTCCAGCAGGATGTGATCGCGAGCTACTTCCCTTCCGACAGACTTCTCGATGAAGAGGACCTTCGCACGTCGCTGGGGCTTTCATCGGCGGAGATCGACCGGGTGAACGTGACGGGCCGCCAGATGCTGCTGAATTACAATCAGACTGTCATCAGCGCCCGCACCCTCGATTCGGTCCGGGCAGACGTGAAGAAAAACACCGACACGATGCCGGGGCAGGCGGCGTTCAAGAAGGTTCTCACCGACATCGTCCGCAATGCCCTGATGGTGAACTCGATCGAGGACGAAAAGGCGACCCGGGCGCGGCGCGAATCGGCGAGTCGCTCCGTGACGCCCGTGAAGCGGAATTTCCAGAAGGGTCAGAAGATCGTCGATCGCGGCGTCATCGTCAGCGCCGACGACGTATACGTTCTCAAGACGCTCGAAAAACAGCTTCAGAAGAACCGCGCGCTGGCCCTGGTCGGCAACTTCCTGCTCGCCGCCCTGCTCACCCTGATCTGCCTCACGCACCTCCGCCTCACTCGCCACCAGATCCTGAAAGAGTCGGAGCTGTTCCGCCTGACGGCCGGGCTCTGGATCGCAACGCTGTTCCTCGCGAAAATCGTCATCGCCGTCGGCAGCGCCTACGACCAATGGGAAATCTGCCTGCTGCTCTCGCCCCTTCCTGCGATCGGCCTGCTGATGGTGTTGCTCCTCGACTTCCAGCTGGCGCTGTTCCATCAGCTTTTGCTCGGAATCCTGCTGTTCGTTCTCACCGAGGCCAACGCGCGGCTTGCGATCGTGAGCCTTCTCGGCGGCATTCTCGGCACTCTCGTCCTGCACTCGTCGAAGGAGGGGAACCTGCGCGGCATGATCGGCTGGGCAGGTCTGAAAGCGGGTGTCGCCAACGCCATCGCGCTTCTTGGCCTGCTGATGCTCGACGGCGAAAGCATGACAGTCTCGAACCTGCGCAATATCGGCATCATGGTCTCATGCGCCTTTGGAAACGGCATCGTTGCGGGCATCGTCGCGAACGGCGTGCTGCCCTACGTCGAGAGCTTCTTCGCCCTGGCGACCGGCTCGCGCCTCCTGGAACTGGCCGACCTGTCCCAGCCGCTGATGAAGCGGCTCGCCGAAGAGGCGCCGGGCACCTACCAGCACAGCATGATGGTCGCCAATCTGTCCGAGGCGGCGGCGAACGAAATCAACGCCGACGGCCTGCTAGCCAAGATCGGCGCGTATTTCCACGACATCGGAAAATTGAAGCGGCCGCTGTATTTCGTCGAGAACCAGACGACGACGAACCAGCACGACCAGCTCACGCCCTACATGTCGAGCCTCATTCTCGTAGGCCACATCCGCGACGGTGCCGACCTGGCGCGGGAATACGCCCTTCCCGAACGGGTCGTGTCGCTGATCACCCAGCATCACGGAACGACGCTGATCAGCTACTTCTATGAGCAGGCCAAGACCGACACCGAAGGCCAGGCAGTCAGCGAGGAACGGTTCCGATACCCCGGACCGAAGCCCCAGACGAAGGAAGCGGCGATCATCATGCTGGCCGACGCGGTGGAAGCCGCCTCGCGCACCCTGCCCCAGCACACCCACAGCCGCATCGAGGGGCTGGTCAAGAAGATCGTGGAAAACAAGCTCAACGACGAGAACCAGCTCGACGAGAGCGATCTGACGCTCAAGGACATAGAGCGGATCGAGCAGACCTTTGTCCGCGTGCTCACTTCCATGTATCATGGAAGAATCGATTACCCCGGCAAGCTGTCGAATCAGCCGAAGGGAGGCTCCGATGGAAATCCTCATCAGCAACCGGCAAAAGAAGAGTAAGTTCAACCTTTCCAAAATTCGAAGTATAGCTGAAGAAATGCTTCGTTTCGAGGATGCCCCCGACAACGTCGAGTTGTCGATCGTCTTGTGCGACGACGATTTCATCCAGAAGCTCAACAACGATTACCTCGGCCACAACCGGCCGACCGACGTCCTGTCCTTTCCTATCGAAGACGACGAGCTGGAAACCGGCGTGCGGGCGATCGGCGATGTTGTCATCAGCGTGGAAACCGCCGCCAGGCAGGCGGAAAAGCTCAACCATTCGATCGGCCTCGAGGTCGCCTTTCTGCTGATCCACGGCGTGCTGCATCTGCAGGGCTATGACCATGACACCCGGGGCGAACAGCTCCGGATGCGCGATCGAGAAGCGGCTATCTGCCGCCACCTGTGCGACAGGAAGCTCTTGAAAGGGCTCGAGACGGAGGGCCCCGCCACCCTGATCGCGCGAGTGGACAAAAAGACGCGCCCCACCGGCCGGAAGCCTTCGCCGGACGCCGGAACGGGGTCATCGGAAAAGCCGAAGCGGGCCGGGAAAACCGGAGGTCGTCATCTCAATGGATGACCCCGGGGCCTCTTCCTTTTATCATACGCTTCAGAGACGTTCGTGCCGGGTGCCGGTGCCATGACCGATCCCATCTACGTTCTCGTGTTCTGCCTGCTCCTCTGTTGTTCGGCGTTCTTCTCCGCGACCGAGACGGCGTTCTTCTCCCTTTCGCCTCTTCGCCTGAAAAAACTCGAAGACGAGGGCGATACGCAGGCCGGTGAGATCCTGGCGGTTCTCGGGGACAAGCAGCGCCTCCTCATCACCCTTCTTCTTGGAAACACCTTCGTGAACGTCACCGCCACCGCAATGGCCACGGCGTTCCTCGTGGATGAGCTGCCCAAGCTCGCTTGGCTCGCATCTTCTCCCCTCGGGGCTTCTCCGCAGGTTTCCGTGGCCATCGCCTCCGGCATCATGACGATCCTTCTTCTCATCTGCGGCGAGATCACTCCGAAAACCCTCGCGATCTTCAATGCCCAGCGATACGCGCGGATCGTCGTCAAGCCCCTGCGGCTCGTCATGTTCCTCCTGGGTCCCTTCACGGGGGCGATCAATTTTATACTGGCAAAAATGGTTCCTTCGTATGCGGACTGGAACCGCAAACTGGGCTCCGCCACCTCCCTGGACCAGATCGACAGCTATTTCTCGCTCGGAGAAGAAGTCGGCATCATCGAGCGCGACGAAAAGGAAATGATCAGCTCGGTGTTCGAGTTCGGCGATACCCTCGTGCGGGAGGTCATGGTGCCGCGCCCAGACATCATGGCGATATCGATCAACACGCCTCTCGACGCGCTTCTCAAATTTCTGCGGGAGGACGGCCATTCTCGCTTCCCCGTCTATGACGGCTCCCTGGACAAGATCGTCGGCGTCCTCTACGTGAAGGACCTGCTGATGCGGTATGAAGAGATGCGTGACACCTACAATCTGACGAAGCTGCTCAGACAGGTCTGCTTCGTACCCGAGACGAAGAAGCTCGACGACATGCTGCGTGAGTTCCAGAAGCGCAAGATGCACCTCGCCGTCGTCGTCGACGAATACGGCGGTGTTTCGGGCCTCGTGACGATCGAGGACCTCCTCGAGGAGATCGTCGGCGAGATCATCGACGAGTATGACCAGGACGAGCTTGCTCCCATCATCGAGGTTGGGCCCGACGTCTACAGTGTAGACGCGCGATACGGCATCGCCGATCTCGAGACCGAACTGGGATTCAAGCTCGAATACGAGGATTCCGAGACCGTGAGCGGGTACGTTCTCGAAAAGCTTGGCCGCATTCCCCGCCGTGACGAAAAACTCGACGAACCGCAGGCCTGTTTCCAGGTCATCGAACTCAAGGGAAACCGGATCCTGAGGCTGAAGGTCACCCGAAAGCCCGATCCGGCGCCGGAGCCCGGTCAGGGGCCGGACGACCTCATCGAATAGAAACCGGGGCATCGTCCCGGCTCGTGGGAAATGACGATACTGATATCGCTTGCTCTCGTGACCGCCTGCCTCTTCCTCGTCGGTGCCTACGCGGGGATCGAAACGGGCTTCGTCAGTCTCGACCTCGAAATGATCAAGCACCAGGCGCAGGAGCCGGACGCCGTCGTCGAACGGGCGCTGCTCAAGATCATCCTCCAGCCGGAGCGCTTTCTGGCGCTGACGCTGATCGGGATCAACCTCACGATGGTCGTGGCGACGTCGACCTGGACGGAACTGCTTCACTATTACCAGCCGTCGCTCGTCACCGCCGGAACCGTCGCCATGTCGGGGTTCATTCTCATTTTTTGCGAGCTGCTTCCAAAGATGGTGTTCGCCGCGAAGTCGTTCGAGATGGCGAAGCGGTTCATTCCCCTCGTGAAGATTTCAGACCGCCTCCTGAGCATTCCGATCGTCGCGGTCACCTGGTTCACCCGCGGTATCATTCGGCTTCTCGGAGTCGCCGGAAGCCGGAAGCGCAGGAATATCTCACGCGATGAGCTGCTGATCCTGCTGAGCCAGGGCGCGAGCTCGGGGGTCCTACGCGAAAAGCCGACCCGCATGGCTCGCGGCATCATCGGTCTGAAGGATACGCGATTGTGCGAGATCATGATCCCGCGTCCCCGACTCTTTGCCCTCGAGGTGGGCACCCCGATCGAAAAGGCCAGGAAGCTGGTGGTGGAGGGCGGATATTCCCGCGTTCCCGTCTACGAGGGCCGGATCGACCAGGTGGTCGGCTTCCTGTATTTCAAGGATCTCTTCCTCCGGCCGCAACAGGCTTCGTCTCTAAAGGAACTCCTGTCGCCGGCCGTCTTCTCGCCCGAGATGAAGAACGCGTTCGAACAGCTCCGGGAAATGCGCCGCGACAATTTTCACGCCGTGATCATCCTGGACGAGTTCGGCTCGCTTTCCGGTCTTGTCACGCTTGAAGACCTGCTCGAGGAGGTCTTCGGCGAGATCCAGGACGAACTCGACGAGCCCGTCACCAGTCTGAAAGCGAACAACGACGGCACGATGACCGCCCCTGCCGATATGAGCCTCGCGGATTTCCGCAGGGAAACCGGGATAGAATTTATCGAAACCGAAGGCGCATCGACCCTGAATGGGCTTATACTGGCATCGGCGGGTCGCATTCCCCAGTCCGGGGAAAAACTCGAAATTGCCCGCTGTACGTTCGAAATTCTCCAGGCCGACGGCAGGCGGGTGCTGAAGGTCCGGATCGACCCGGGTGACGGGAAACGCGGAGAGACGGAAAGATGACTGGTCACGGCAGGGATCGCTTCAAGGAAGGCCTGAAGCTGGTTATGAACGGGATGAAGACACTCCACGACATCCTGCGAAGTTATTTTATCACGGGCGTTATATTGGTTGTTCCGGCGTTCGTGACTGTGTTCATCATCTATCAGCTGTTCATCTTCGCCGACGGCATCCTGGGAAACGCCGTAAGCAGCGCGATCGGCCTCCGAATTCCCGGCTTCGGTCTCATCGCGACGGCATTGTTGTTCGTCGTCGCCGGCAGGATCGCGCAGAACGTGATCGGACAGCGGATTCTCACCTGGGTCGACCGTTCCCTCGAGTCGCTGCCGGTCGTCCGGTCGCTGTATGTGGGCGTCAAGCAGGTTTCGGACGTCGTCCTGCAGCAGCACAAGGGCGAGTTCAAGCGAGTCGTGCTCGTCGAATACCCGAAGGAGGACAGCTGGGTCGTCGCATTCGTGACGGGGGATTTTCCGAGCGATGTGACCGGCGGGTTCGAAGGACGGAGCATGCTGTGCGTGTTCGTTCCGACGACGCCGAATCCGACCTCGGGCTTCCTCCTGATCGTCGACCGGACGAAGATCATGGAAATGAACCTCAGCATCGAAGAGGCGATGAAGCTCGTCATCTCGGGCGGCCTCGTGAAACCGAGCGCACAGGCGATTGTCCAGCCGGCGCAAACCGACGAAGAGTTTACGATTCCCCACTGACGGGACGAAGGAAATATAGTATATGATATATTCAAAGAACCGGTCATTGCGTGCCCTGGTGGCGATTCTTCCGGCCTTCCTCTGGAACCTGGCGGGAACCCCTCTTTCGGCGCAGGGATTCGACGACATGAAACAGTATCTCGAAGTGCGCGATGCGGCTGCGGCCGTGAAGCTGGAACTGGAGCGAGCGGCATCCGGGGCTTCCGGTTCCGTCCTGCTGAGCAATCCGAAGGCGGAGCAGGAAGTGCTGGACATGCTGAACTGGCTCGACGCGCGGGTGAAGGAACTCGAAGGGCAGGCGAGCCCCCTCTCGGTCTATTACAACGACCGGTTGGCACGCATCCTGGCCGACTGTCGCAAGCTGTATCCGCATTTCATCAAACGGCGCGCCCTCGCCGCCCGCACGGGCGTCATGCTCATGCCCCTGGACCAGTCGAAAGGCGGCCTCGTGGTCATGCAGACGCCGGCTCCCGCTCCGAACCCCGCATCGGCGGTCGCACCGACCCTTCACG
>JAKJFL010000169.1:0-6749 GCA_022704935.1 Candidatus Rifleibacteriota bacterium | reverse complement strand
TTTTCAGGCGTTTTGCCGATATATCGTACATGAAACCATCGCAAACGGACATGAAAGAACGGGAGCCCGGTATGAACTGCAAGAATTGCCCCGACAAGGGAGTGTGCATGTCTCCGATCACGAGCTGGAGTTTCGCGAATCAGAAAGAATCTGCCGGAACCCTGCTTCGCATTCTTCGTTGCAAAAGCGGGTATTCTCGAACGTAACCGCGGCATATCGCCGAATTTTCTCCCTCGATCGTCGCCCATCGCCCTGGCGTGCCATGGCGGTTTTTTCATGCCTGCTCGTCATTGCGGGTTCGATGGGATTCGCCCAGGATGCGGCGACCATTCCCGGGGTATTTGGCGGCACGTCGGTGAAAATCGTCGAACGGATGGGCGATCCCGTTCTCGAGCCCGGTGGAATCGCCGAGTGCATCCTTAACGACGACGGTCATTTCCGCTTCGCCGCATTGAAATCCGGTGGAACTCTGATCTGGACGCGCGGCTCATGGAGTGTGGCACGATGTGATGCCAGCGGGACGGATGTGACGTTCAGATGCGACGATATCTCGGGAACGTTGAGCGGCAGAAGGGAAGGGGATGAATTGTATCTGAAATATTTCCCGCGCCCGTTGGAAGCGCTCGCGTTTCGCATGAAACTCCGGGCACCCGTTGCGGCTCCCGGTGACGGATGGCCGGAGCATGCCGACAAGCCCGCGACCTTGGCCGCCGTTCCCGGTGTGTATGGTGGAACGTTCCTGGCTTCGAAGCGGGACGGCAGGGCGGGAAATGACGAGATCGGTTCTGTCCTGGTCGTGCTCGCCCCCTCGGGAGCCGTCGCCGGAACGATCCTTGCCCCGGCTCCGGGCAGCCCGGATGCGACGGCGATTCTGTGCCCGATCGGCGGTGCCTGGCGTCTCGATGGGGACAGACTGCTTCTTCGACCGGCCTGGGGGCGTCCCGGTCCTCCGGCGGCATGGCGGAACATGGGGGTTCAATTCTCGATCGCCGGAAACGAAACGGTGCTCGAAGGCCAGACGTCCCTCGGAGGAGTGCCCGCTGACGGCTGTCGTCTGGAAAAACTCGCTCGCTGGCCCGCAAGCGTCGCGAAGAAACCGGTTCCGCTCGTTCTCTCCAAGATCGGGACGGTAAGCCAGTCCGACGATAGATCGATAGATAGTGATATGCGATTCCCCGCGCGGGTTTCTGCCGATCGTCGCCTGCTCTACGTCAGGGCGGCGGATGATCCGCAGACATGGCTTCCGTTTCCGATGATTCTCGGAAATGACGGCGTGATACGCGTAAATGAGGAAGGCCGGTGCGGATACCTCGTGCGGGGGAGCGACGGAGGGGCTGAGGCCTTTCTCGTGAAGACCGTCGAACCTCCTTCAGAAGGGCCGCCGACGTCGCTCTTCACGAATGGGAGGGGGGACGAACATCCCGCCGTCTTCCCGGCGACTTGCATCGATTCGCTCTGGCTTCTCACGCTCGACATCCATCGACGACCTCTCGGACGGAAGCTCGACGGGGCTGGATTCCGGCGGATGACGGCGGCCGTCTCTGCCGGGCCTGAGCATCCGGTCGAAACAGGAATTGAAAATAAATAGAGATAGCTATAGAATATATGATGAAAGATCGTGAAGATATCGTTCGATGGTATGAGGCTCATCGGCGCGAGATGACGAACGGTGGCGTCTGGTTTCTCGGTGGCGAGCCCGGAACGCAGCCGCCGTCCGCATGGGATGGGGCGGAGCTGCGCGTCCTGATCGTCCGCCTGTCGGGATATCACGATGTTGCAACGGGCGTCACCCATTCATATCTGTATCAGATGGCCCGTGACGTGGAAGGCGTCTTTGCCGACCTCGCTTTCCTGCCCCCGCACAGGGACGAGATGTTGATGCGGCGCGATGGCGTGCCCCTGCTGACTGGGACGACGTCGAAGCGGCCGGCCGCCGACTTCGACCTGATCGCGATCAGCAACTCGATCGTCCAGGAATTGCTGAACCTGCCGGCACTCCTCCATCACTCGGGAGTTCCGCTGACCCGCCAGGGGCGCGCCGAAGGGCGGTCGCCGCTGATCGTTCTCGGTGGAAGCAACTCCTCCGCGACGGCCATTCTTCACGGTGCCGCAGGCGCTCTTCAGGCTGGAGAAGGCCTCGTCGACGGCGTCGTCATCGGCGACGGTGACGAGACGTTCGGCGCGCTGCTACGGACACTGGTCGCGCACCGATCCGCTTCGCGGGCCGAACGCCTGGAGCGAGTTCGGGAAAGCGTCGCCGGTTTTTACGACCCATCGAAATATAAACATAAATATACAGAAACGGGCAGGCTCGCCGAGATCGTTCCGGAGCCAGGCGCGCCATTTCCCGTCAAGGCGAATCGCGCGGATTTGTCCGGGCTCCGGCGGGCTCATTCAACAAGCCCGATCTGGTATGACGAGGATTCCGCGGGGGCGTCGCATGTCATCGTGACGGCGGGCTGCCCGTATGTCTGCTCGTTCTGCAAGGAATCGTGGGAACAGAAGCCGTATCGCGAGCGCGCCGTCGACGATGTCGTCCGCGACGCGCTCGAACTGAAGGCCGCGCTTGGGCTCCACGAGATCGCTCTGTATACGTTCAATGCGAACACCTATACGGGACTGATGCCCCTGCTTGACCGGCTGGATCCGATGTTCGAGCGCGTCGCCATCAAGAGCCAGAGGTTCGACGCGATCGCTAAGGCGCCGGCGCTGCTCGAACGGCAGCTCGCCGCCGGAAAGCGCAGCTACACCTGCGCAATGGAGGGCGTCAGCGACCGCCTCCGGACACTGCTGCAGAAAGGCCTGCCGGAAACTCGCCTCATGGCCGGTTTCGACGAGCTGTTCAGAAAGAGTGTCCGGCAGATGAAGGTGTTCGTCATCGTGACCGGCTTCGAGGAAAAAGCGGATCTCGACGAGTTCGCGTCGTTCCTCTCGAAGCTCCGGAAAAAGCTCGACGGAATGAAGGGCCGGCCGGTTCTGACGTTCTCGTTCGCGACGCTATTCCGGCCGCCGCATACCCCGCTTCAATACGCGTTTCCCAGACCTGGCCCCGACGAACTCGAGCGCATCGAGCAAGAACTTGCGGCACTGGTCCGCAAAGCCGGGTTCGAAACGAGAACGAGTGCCGGCGCTTCCGATGCGGTGGTGTCGGAGTATCTTGCCTACGGAGACCGTCGGTGCACGCCCATCCTCGTGTCCGCGTCGATCGAGCGTAACCAGCGATATCGCGGCGAAATAGATCGTGAGACGGCTGCGTTCTGGACGCAGGCCGTGAAGCGGGCCAGTCTTGCCGATGCCTTGTTTCCGCGTGGCGAATCCGGCGAGGTTCTGCCATGGGACGACATCGACGTCGGGGTCACGAAGGCGTTTCTTCACGGCAACTGGAACATGCTTCGCGAGGGGCGCGAACTTCCTTCGTGCATTCGCCCGCCCTGGGGAAGCGGCCAGTGCAGCGGTTGCGGCGCGTGTCGCTCGGAAGCCGAGCGGAAGCGAACGCTCGAAACCGGCCCGGGGGAGATGGCGAAGACGTCAGCTCTTCCGGCCGCTCCCGCAAAATTCGTGCGGTTCCGCGTGGAAGCACAGGTGCCGCGGCGATGGGCCGATGTGGGAAATGCCTTTCTCGGCGCGGCGATGGCGCGTCTCCTGCTTAGGAAACTTCCGGACTGGCTCGGGCCGTTCGTGCGCGTCGAATCGGTGATGGAGAGGCACAAGGCATTCGGAGTCTGCCTTGCCGACGTGCTTCTGCGCGGTTCTGCCTCCGTTCCGGCGGATGTGGCCTGGCCGCTCATCGATGATGCCCCTGACGGGGTGGAATCGGCCCTCCGGATTTTGAGCGTGAAACCCGCCGACAAGCCGCTTGCCGACGTCTCTAAACCGTTCCTCCTGCGGTTTCATCTCGATCCGCGGGCCGACCGCGCATCGATTTCGAAGCGCATCGACGGGATGCTGGCGAAATACAGATACAAACATCAAAAACTCTGGCGCGGCGACTGTTTGTACTGGGAGATCCAGGCCGGCCAGGCGAAAAAGTGCGGAATCTCAAAAATTCGCTGGCCGCGCGATGGCGCCGAACTGCTCGTCGATATCCTCCACTGGCCCGAGCCTCATCTCATCGGCCAGCTTGGCGGAAGCGATTATGCCGTCGAGGTGCTCCGCAATAGCCTGTAGGGGCGCATCGTGATGGCCCGGAATATGTCTGACGGCGCTGTGGGCCATGCCGGGTTGTGATACCATGGCGACATGTCTCGGAAGAATGTGAATCTCGACGGATTCCTTGCCGGCATCGACGGGAGCATCTTCAAGTGCGACCCGGTGACGGTCGCGGCGCATGCGTATGATGCGACGAATGAATTCCACTACCCGGCAGGCGCCGTCAGGCCCAGGAACGCTGCGGATGTCGCGGCGATCCTGAAATCGGCGAACGAACACGGGGTGAGCCTGTTCCCGCGCGGGGCCGGTACCGGCTTCTCGGGCGGTTCCCTGCCCGTCGACGGCGGCGTCGTGATCGACTTTCTCGGCATGAGCCGCATTCTCGATATCGACGAAGAGAGCATGACGGCCCGGGTCGAGCCAGGGGTCGTCACGCTCCACCTCCAGGAGGCGGTCGAAGCCCGCGGGCTCTATTACCCACCCGATCCGGCCTCGCTGAAGATCTGCACGATCGGCGGCAACATCGCCGAGAACGCCGGCGGCCCTCACTGCCTGAAATACGGCGTCACTCGAGATTACGTCCTGTCGCTCGACGGATTCACAGCCGACGGCAGGCCCTTCGGCGCCGGAAAAGGCACGCTGAAAGACCGGGCCGGCTACGATCTGAAGCACCTCTTCGTCGGAAGCGAAGGCACGCTCGCCGTCTTCACGGGAATTCTTCTCCGGCTTCTGCCCAGGCCCGAAGATCGCATCCTGTTCTCCGCCTATTTCGAAGACCTGAACGATGCGACCGCAATGGTGAACACCCTCCTGAAGCGTGGAATCGCCCCTTCCTCCCTGGAATTCATGGACAGATCGGCCCTGCAGGCGGTCGAATCGTATGCGAAACTCGGCATAAATACACGCCATGAAGCCGTTCTGATCGTCGAGATCGACGGCCGGTCGGACGAAATGCCCCATCTCCGCCGGATCACGGAAGAGTGCCTGTCGAAAACCGCTGCGGAAATCAATGTCGCAACGGACAAACGCGAACAGGATCAGCTCTGGGAAGTCCGCCGCAAGGCAAGCCCCGCGATGCGCGCGTTCGGCAACAAGAAAGCGAACGAGGATATCGTGGTGCCTCGCCGCAACGTGCCCGCCTGCATCCGCGAACTTCGCGAACTCGCGGAACGCGAAAAACTCAACATCATCAGTTTCGGCCACATCGGAGACGGAAATATCCATACGAATATCATGTATGACAGCGGAAATGCGGAGGAGCGCGCCCGGGTCGAACGAGGTCTGAAACAGCTCTTCGCCATCGTCAACAAATACGAAGGCGCCGTTTCCGGCGAACACGGCATCGGCATCGCCAAGAAGCGGTTTCTGCCCGCCAATCTCGACCCGGTCAGCTACGACCTGATGCGCTCGATAAAGAAACTGTTCGATCCCAACGGCATCCTCAACCCTGGCAAGATGTTCTATTGATTCCTGCATGACACAAGACGCTTTCCCGAACCCGTTCGTGCTGAACCTGCCGAAGCACGAGATGCTTTCACCCTTAGACAAACTCAGGATGAATAGGGCGTTTTCATTCCATGAAACTAAATAGTAATAATGCTATATAAACAACTGTATACAAAGTCATTTCGGTTCTTTTCCGCGGATCG
Source organism: Candidatus Rifleibacteriota bacterium (assembly GCA_022704935.1). Taxonomy (GTDB): domain Bacteria; phylum Muiribacteriota; class Ozemobacteria; order Ozemobacterales; family Ozemobacteraceae; genus MWAR01. The sequence goes on along the minus strand of JAKJFL010000169.1, from coordinate 951 downwards.
GTGGCTGGCTGAATGATACGGTTGAAATCGCGAGAGGCCCTTCGCGAACGGCTCCGGCGGGAACTCGCCAACTGCGTGAAATGTGGCGCATGCATGGCCTTCTGCCCCGTATACCGCGTCGAACATACTGAAACGGCGAACATGCGCGGCCGCCTGGCACTGCTCCAGTCGATCGAGGCTGGGCGGAAGATCCCCGCCGATGCAGTCGAGGCGGCGCTTGGGATGTGTGCCGGCTGCCTGACGTGTCGCGCGACCTGCCCGAACAAGGTCGAAACCGTCCTGGCTACGACGATCGGCCGGGCGCTGCATGCCGATGCTTCGCCGAAGACCCGTGCACGACGCTGGTTCCGCCGTCTCGTCAGCAGGCACCCGGTCGGAAGACGCCTGCTCGCGCTGTTGGATATACCGGAACCATCGACCCGGCCTGATGGAAAAACCGCCGGAACTATTCTCGGGATGCTGAAACGCGCCGTTCGCAAATCGCGCGAGTATTCGCCGGAACAACCTGCTGTCGATTCTTTCGAAACGAATCGAATCGATGTTCTCCTCGTTCCGGGATGCCGGCTCTCGGCGAAGCGAAATGAAATCTTATTTGCTATGAAACTATGCGAGCAGGCGGGGTTGGGGACGGCCGTTGCGCCAGATATCGGCTGCTGTGGACTTCCGGCGTTGACGGACGGCGATCTCGACGGCTACGCCGAATCCGTCAGGCTGTTGTTCGAAGAGATCGACCGACGGTCGCCGAAACGAATCCTGTTTCTATGCCCGGAGTGCTGGTATGCCTGGCGCATGATCCCGGAGCTGTGCGATCTGACCGAAGCGGCGAAGGCGATCTGGAAAAATGGCGACGAATTCCTCGCCGTTCTCTCGAAGACAGCCTGGCAGCCCGGGCATCGCATGGAAAACCGCGTCGTTTTCCATGAAGCCTGCCTGTATGCCCGCGGCGGAGGC
>JAKJFL010000168.1:0-6749 GCA_022704935.1 Candidatus Rifleibacteriota bacterium | reverse complement strand
GACCATGATGGGACCGGTCTGGGCGGCGGGTGGTGGAGGAGCCTCGATCGTTGCCGGGACGGAGACGGAAGGCGGTTCTACCGGGGTCTGCGTCGCAATCGTGGGCGGAGGCGACGTGACAACCGGAGCGGGAGGAGGGGCTTGCGTCGTCTGGTTATCCGAGGCAGGAGTCTGCGTCGCCGTGGCAACGGGTGTGACCTGGGGCGATTTTCCCGAATCCTTCACCCTGAGGGTGAATCCGATTTCTCCCGGCGCGCCTTCAGCCGGACGCACTTTCACTTCGTAGATTCCAGGCTCGGGGAGATCGACCGTTTTCAGGCCGGCATCGGATTTTCTCTGAACGGTCGTGTCGGAGGTCAGAACGATCTCGACGACTTTCACGGTCTGGCACGGTTTTCCCTGACGGTCGATGATCTCGAACTCGACCTGTCGGGGCTTGTCGATCAGCATGTAATTGCTGATCGCTGCCTCTGATGGCCTGTCGGAAGGGAACAGGCCGTTGTATTCGAACAGGCCTTCCGCATGCAGGGTTACAGACAGGGCGACGAACATCGCCGTCAGGGAAAGAAACCGTTTCATGAGATACTCCCGCTTTATTTCGTCCAGAGCGATTTCGGATAGAACTTTCGGAGGGTGCTCCAGACGGACTGGGCTTCGATATAATCGCCATGCTGTTTGTACAAATCACTCAACAGAGCCAACGCATGCTGGGACTTCAGGGAATCCGGCCGCTGGGTCAGATAGACCAGGAGGGTGTCGATGGCCTTGATGGGGAACCGTTCATACAGGGCAAGAGCCGAGACCAGCAGCATGTCCCTGGATGACGTCATCAGGAAGAACGGGCGAAGAATATCGTTCATCATCTTTTTTTCGCGCTCGTCGACGGTTTTCCCGGCCTTCTCGATCTCATTCCATGCGCGCATGCGGTTATCGCACGCGGCAAGATAGATCGCCTGCATCGGTATGCCACGGACGGTGAGAGTGCTGGAGAACGTCTCGAGAAGCGAGTCGAGATCGGACTTTGCACCGGTGAGGGTCGCGCTGAGCGCGTCGAGTTCCGTGAGCATATCCAGGGTCACGATCGGCAGAATGCCGTTGTCATAGGGGAATGACTTCGCGTGATCGATGACGAGGGTGCGGACGGCGGAGCGAAACTCGGCCTTGTCGAGGTTTTCCGGAGTCATGACATCGAGAAGCCGTTCGATGGCAACGCGTTCTTTCCAGGTTTCGAGCGTCTGGAGGTTCTCCATGAACGTGGCCGCGCGGGCCGCGTCTCTCAGCTCATACCGGCACACGCTTGCGGCCTGGAACATCGCGCGACCGCGGAGTTCCTCGTCGGCCTGGGGATAATCGTTCAGGAACGCGACCATCCGGTCGAGCCGCTGGTTCGGAGCGAGGTGATGGCGGTGTTCACGCATCCGGTCCATGAAATTCACTTCGCAGCGGTGATAGGCCGGCTGTTTCCGGTCGAGCGCCGCCGAGAGCTCCATCTCCGCGGCGGGAGCGGCCGCGCCGAAATAGCCGGCGGCGATGGCCTCTTCCAGGGCGTTGATGGCGCTGTCGCCGGTCAGTTTGCCGTCTCGGACCTGATCGAGAGCCTCCGCGACGAAGTCCGCCCCCTTCTTGAAGCGCTTCTTGTCGCGGCGGATCGTGCGGTTGCGTGTCGGCATCTCGTTGAGGGCCGTTTCGGCCGACCGGTACATATGGGCCGACAGGTGGCCGTCGAGCTGGAGGGCTTCGAGTTTGATGCGCTTCTGGCCGGTCGCGAGAGATTTCGCGGAGGCGAGCGCCGCTTCGGCTTCAGCCGCGTTCCCGTCGGCATATTCGATCAGCGCCTTGCGCATCTGGACATCGCACGCATGGCGGCCGCGAGGATACAGGGAAAGATAGGTGTCGATCGCGATCCGGAGTTCCTGGAAGAGGTCGGGATGGATGCAGCGCGTGGCGAGGGCGAGCGCTTCTTCCCGCTGCCGTTTTCCGGATTGTGGGGTGGTCAGCGAGAGAGCGGTCTGGAACGCCTTTCGATACAGTTTTCCGGCCTCGTCGGGTGCCGTGTCGGCCAGCCCGTCAGCCGTTTTCACGAGGCGAGACGCCTCGAGCAGTTCCGTGGATGCAGCGGATGCATCATACGGCTGAAAAAGCCCCAGAAGTGCCACTACCACCAGGGTGGTTGCCACGGTCGTCATCCTTCTCATTTTGATTCTCCTCCCTCAGGTTTCAAATCGTTTTGACCTTGTGGGGCTTTCTCTCGCCCCTCGTTTTTCTGACCGGCATTTCTCCGGTTTCGATCACGTCTTCGATGCTGCCCCTGCTGATTTCCGCCGTCACGCCGCGGTCCCTGCTGGCGGGGCCGGCCCTGGCCCTGGGGCTGCCCTTGCCCCTGCGGGGCCTGCTGTTCGCCGGCTGCAGGAGGCTGTGCCGGCTCACCCTGAGGGGCTTCGGCAGAGGCTGGTTTCGGGGACTCGGCCTGCCCGGAAGGCTGGCCGGGTTTGCGGTCGCGCCGCTGGCGTCGGCCGCCGTCGCCCGTCCGTTCGGTACGGCGAGACTTCGAGACGGGCCGCTGGATTTCCTCGCCCGCGGCAAGCCGCACAAAGGCTTCGAGCACGTCGTCTTTTCCCTGACCGGTCTGCGCGGAAAAGACGATGCAGGGGCCATCCGTGCGCAGGTCGCGCATGATCTGTCGAAACATGCGGATCTGCTGCTGGTTCGAAAGTTTGTCGGCCTTGTTGAGGATGGCCAGGTAGTTGAAGTTCTGATCCTGGATCCACTTGAACATCTGCTTGTCGAGCGAACTTGGGGCGTGCCTCAGATCGATGATCTGCACGACGGCCTTGAGCGTCGGGCAGGCCTCGAAAAACTCGTCCATCATCTTCTGGATGCGCTCTCTCGTGATCTTCGAGGCTTTAGCATAGCCGTAGCCGGGAAGGTCGACGATGTAGAACGCCTCGTTGAACTGATAGAAGTTGATGGTGAGCGTTTTCCCGGGGGTCGAACTCGTTTTCGCGAGTTCCCGGCGGCCGGCAATCGTGTTGATGAGCGACGATTTGCCGACGTTGCTGCGGCCGACGAGGGCGATGACGGGCAAGCCGTCCGTCGGCAACGCATCTTTGTTCGTCACGCATGCGTTGAAGACGGCGGAAGTGACTTTGACGGTCATACCCTTGCACTCCGCTTCTTGCGTGTTTTGCCGATCGCCTTTTCGTGTTTCTCGCGACCGAGGTCCTTCAGCCGTTTTTTCTTGCCCGACGAGCCCCCGAAGGGCGAATCGGGAAACTCGAGAGGCGTGGTTTTGGGTTCGCCGCGCAGGGCGAGCTTTAGGACTTCCGACGCTTCCTTCACCCGGGTGATGTTCATGACATTCCGGATCTCCTCGGGAATCTCGGTCAGGTCTTTCTCGTTCTCGGCCGACAGGATAATATTGTGAATGTTATACCTATGGGCCGCGAGAAGTTTTTCCTTGATGCCGCCGACCGGAAGCACCTTACCGCGCAGAGTGATCTCACCCGTCATCGCGACGTCCTTGCTTACGGGAACTTCATTCAGGGCTGAATATATAGCAGTCGCAATAGCGATACCGGCGGATGGTCCATCCTTCGGAATGCCGCCCTCGGGGAAGTGGACGTGCAGATCGATCTTCTCGTAGTCGATCGGGCGCATCTTCAGCTCGGGTGCATGACTTCTCAGATACGAGATGCCCGCGTGCACGGACTCCTTCATCACGTTTCCGAGCGAGCCGGTGAGGATGATCTTTCCGCGGCCGGGCATCACCGCCACTTCGATCGGGAGGATCGTCCCGCCGACCTCGGTCCAGGCAAGGCCGGTGACCACGCCGATTTCGTCCTTCTCTTCCTTTCTGTCGATGTGGAAGGTGGGGACGCCGAGATACGACTCGATGCTTTCGGCGGACACGACGATCTGGCCGATCGCAGCCTGCGCGGCAAGCTCGGCTTCGGTCAGCTTCGGGGCCTTCGACTCTGAGCCGTTCTTCCCTTCACGCGTTTCCTTCGCATCCTTCGCCTCTTTCCCTTCTTTCACCGGCTTGACGTCGGAAGCGGCTTCGGCGGGAACGTCCTTTTCGTCCTTGTCATCGGCGTCAGCCCGGATATCGGACTTCTGGAGCTTCACGATGATGTTGCGCGCGACTTTCCGGCCGACGGCGGCCAGTTCGCGTTCCAGGCTTCGGACCCCCGCTTCGCGGGTATATTTACGGATGACCTCGATGATGGCTGCGTCATGGACCGTGATCTCGTATTTGTCGATGCCGTTCGCTTCGAGTTGCTTCGGGACCAGGTATTTCTTCGCGATCTGGACTTTTTCCTCTTCGGTGTAGCCAGGCAGATACACGATTTCGAGGCGATCTTTCAACGCCGGCGGAATGGTGTGGGGAACGTTCGCCGTCGTGAGGAAGAGCACTTTCGAGACGTCGAACGGTGTGGCGATGAAGTGATCGGAAAACGCATGGTTCTGCTCGGGGTCGAGAACCTCGAGCAGCGCCGAGCTCGGATCGCCGCGGAAATCCATTCCCATCTTGTCGATTTCGTCGAGCAGGATGACGGGATTCCGGGTGCCCGTGTCGCGCAGGGCCTGGATGATTCGGCCGGGAAGGGCGCCGATGTAGGTGCGTCGGTGGCCGCGGATCTCGGCCTCGTCGCGCATGCCGCCGAGCGAGATGCGGGCAAACTTGCGGTTCAGGGAGCGCGCGATCGAGCGTCCAAGCGAGGTCTTGCCGACGCCGGGGGGGCCAATCAGGCACAGGATGGGACCCTTGATCGACTTTTTCAGTTTGCATACCGCGAGATATTCAATGATCCGTTCCTTGACCTTTTTCAGGCCGAAGTGGTCTTCGTTGAGTATGTTCTCGCACTTTTCGATATCGATGCGATCCTTAGACTGCTTGGACCAGGGCAGAGACACGAGCCAGTCGATGTAGTTGCGGGAGACGGTCGCCTCGGCCGAGCCGGGCGGCATCTTCATCAGCTTGTTCAGCTCTTTTTCGGCCTTCGTGCGCGCGTCTTCCGGCATCTTGGCTTTCGCGATCGCTTCCTTCAGCTCTTCGAGCTCGTCTCCGCGCTCTTCGCCTTCGCCCAGCTCTTTCTGGATCGCCTTCATCTGCTCGCGCAGGTAGTATTCCTTCTGGATCTGCTCCATCTGCTTGCGAACCTGGCCGCGGATCTTCTTTTCGACCATCATGATCTCGAGCTCGCGGTTGAGGATCGTGGCGATCTTTTCGAGGCGGGCACGGGGCTCGAACGCCTCGAGGATCTCCTGCTTCTCCTCGACCTTGAGCTGCAGATGAGCCGTGATGATGTCGGCAAGCCGGCCCGGCTCCTCGACGTTGTTGGCGACCATGATTACTTCGAGAGGGATCTTCTTGTTCAGCTTCACGTACTGCTCGAACAGGCTGATCACGTTCCGCATGAGCGCCTGCAGCTCGACCGTCTTCTCGTCGGCGATGACCACCTCGGCCGCTTCGACCTCGAAACAATCGTCGTCTTTCGTGAATTTGTCGATTTTCACCCGGGTCGTGCCTTCGACGAGGATCTTCAGAATCCCGTCGGGCAGCTTGAGAAGCTGAAGAATCTCGGCGACGGTCCCCGTCGTGTACAGGTCCTCGACGCTCGGATCATCGGTCTTCGCGACTTTCTGCGCGCAGAGAATGATCTTGCGGTCCTTCATCATCGCTTCCTCGATCGAGCGGATCGATTTCTTGCGGCCGACGAACAGCGGAACCACCATGTACGGAAACACGACCACGTCGCGCAGGGGCAGCAGCGGATACGTGCCCTTGATTCCGTCGCGCCCGGCACCGCCGGCGGGAGGAGTTGCGGGAGTGTTGGGATGGTCTTCAGAAGCGATCATGCGATAATTCCTCCTGGGATGATGACAGGAACATCTCACGCACATGCGCGAGCGAGTTTCGAAGCGAAGGTCCGCTTCCGGGTCGTGACGACAGCGAAGCGGCCCTGATCGAGAAGGGAGTGAACGGACGCACCCGGATCATCCGGCACCTCCTGCCGCCGCCGTTGTCTGCTGTTTCTGCGCGCCGCCGAGGAATGGCAGACGGCGAAGCTGGCAGACATACCGTCTGAGCAGGGCGACACGACGGCCGATGTCCGGCTGAGAAAGATCGAGGGCGGTCGGGAGATCCATGAGGCATGCCTCGGCGTGGATTCTCGCGCCGACGAGGTGTTCGAACAATTCGACGTATGAGAGACAGGCCGGCTTCTCGAGAAGCTCGAGCTTCGCCTGCAGGGCTTTTTCCGGCGGCGTTTCGGGCGGCAGGGGAAGCTCGGAGGTGCCTGCAAACGCAAGCCGCTGCTGGAGCCTGCCAAGCAGGGATTTGAGCTGTTCCGCATCGGCAGGGACGCCGTCCTTCCAGGAGCGGGCGGCCGTCAGGATCGAAACGGGATCGATTCCTCCCTCGGCGATGAGCCAGTCGAACTTCCGCCTGTCCATTCCCTCGCGCTGCATTTTTCGCGTCAGGGCATCGAGCCAGAAGGCCCTGGCAGCCGCGGCATCGGCGACACCGCATGCCTGGACGATATCAATACATATATCATTTGAGACGAGCAGGTTCAGGATCCTGTCCGCAATCGTTTCTCTGTTCGATTCGGGCGGCATTTCGCGCAATCTCGCCAGCATCCCGGCGAGGGAGCAGACGATCGCGGTGCGGTCGGTGGGGACCACGTCGCGGCCGGCCCAGAATCCGGCCGTGTCGCGGACGATCGAAACCGTTTCGGCGGGAACGT
>JAKJFL010000167.1:0-6763 GCA_022704935.1 Candidatus Rifleibacteriota bacterium | reverse complement strand
GTTCAGAAAACCTGTCGCAATCGTTTCGAACAGCTCCGGCAGATTGCGGGTGGTAACGCAGACGCTGACGACGGTCGGAACGCCGGCGGCATCGAACGCCCGCAGCGCTGCGAGCGCCCGTTCCGGGTCTCCGCCCCCCGTATGCTCGGCATAGGTGGAAAGCCCGGGCAGGCTCACCACGACCGCCTTCACCACGTCGCGTACGGACGCGGCCCGCTCGGGCGTGACCAGCCGGCCGTTCGTGATGAGCGTCACGTAGAAGGGTTTCTCCTCGGTGCCGACGAGCTTACCCGCCGCGTCGAACACCGGATACCGGGCACGTGTCCGGCGGAGGTGGTCGAGAATCGTGTCGAAACTTTCCTTCAGGAACGGCTCGCCGCCCGAAAGCGCGATTCCCGTCACTCCGTGGGCGGCGAGAGCGTCGATGCAGGCGATCCAGTCCGCGGCTGTCATCTCGGCTTCGCGGGCGTATTCCCCGGCGGGGTTGTCCCACGGAACGGAGCAGAACACGCACCGGTGGTTGCACCGAAAGGTCAGCTCCAGAACGGCTGTTTTCGGCACGGCAAGATTCATCATACGGAGCAGTGTATCATCCGGACTTCCTTTTGGAGCAGGGTTTTCGTAAACTGACGTCATACGTCAGAAACAGATCGGGGTCCATTCATTCCATGAATCAGACAAACGAACCGAATCAGGAAAACGTCAGCCCCTCCGCGACGCCGTCGCGCGGGTGGTCATGCTCGTCATGCCTGTTTGCACTGGTGCTCTCGTGGTTTTTCCTTCAATCCGGCATGCTGTTCGCGGCGGCACTCGTTCATTTCAAGGCATCCCCCGGATATGCGCTCGCGGCGGCCAGCATCTTTCTTTTCGGCTTTGTCTGGCAATTCCGGGCAGCCCGCCTCGGATGCTTCATGCCGATATTCATCTTCACCGCCTTCCTGGCCTCTGAATCCGTCGTCGTATGCATGGCACTTTATGAAGCCGGCGCCTTCAAACAGGTCGATTTCACGGAGGCGCGACGGTCCCTCGAAAAGAACGCACCCGGCCTCCTCGAGTTCGGGCAACGCCTCGAGAACGCCTGGGCAAACCTGGCGAAGGGCAGGATCGGACTTGGCGACGCCCGTATCGCCGAGCTCGAGGCGGAGTTCCAGCGTCATCCGGGGAGTCCCGACGCTGTGCTGGCGCTTGCGGATGCCTACATGGCGAAAAACGATCTGGCATCGGTCAGGCTGGCCACGGCCCTGTATGAAGCGCTGGTGGAAACTGACCCATGCGATGCTTTTCTGGCGAAGCTGGCAGACGCCTATGCGCGGATGTTCCGTTTCGACCTTGCCTTCGCGACGGCGGCCCGCCGGACATGGCAGCCGGACGGCGGGTTCGGAAAGGCCGCCCGCCAGATTGCGTGGCTCGCAGCCACCAGCGGCGACCTTCCGCGCGGCATTTTCGAGCTCGAACGCATCCTGAGACAGAATCCCGCGGATCCTGAAGAGGTGATGCTCCTCCTGGCAGGCCTCTACAACGATGCAGGCAACAGGCAGCAGGCGCGTGTCCTGCTCGACCGGATCATCGCGGAAACGCCAGCTGTGCTGAACGTCGCCAAGACGGCCGCCGCCATGCGACAGGAGATAGGAAACTGAGATGAGAACGAGACTCCCTGCCGTAATCCTCCCGCTATTTCTCGTTGCTGCCGGGCTGTGCTTCCCGGGCGGAGCAGCCGGACAAGCCGTTTCCAACGACGACCTGATCGCATACGCGCGCGCGGCAGCCGCCGGGCAGGCGACCGAACGGCAGAAGGCCGCTCTGTTCGCGAACAACGAGCGTCTCAACAACCTGGCGATGGCCGGAAAGATTTCGGACAGCGAGTATCAATACAATCAGCGGGCCTTCGTCGAGAAAAACGACGAGTTGATCCGCAGCGCCTCGACCCGGCACGGCCTGGCCGTCGCCCCGCCGAAGAACGCCGATACATACAAGGCCGGCACCGACACCGACCGCCAGCTCCGAAACCCGCAGGGCGAGCTCACCGTCGATCATGTGAAGAAGGTGCGCCAGGAGTACAACCGGGAAGTTGCCGGGTATCTCTCGTCGCAGGGCGTGAACGCGCCGGCGGGCGAGAACTGGGCGAAAAAGCTCACGACGGATATCATGCCCTCCCCCTATGACATGAAACCGGCGGATTTCAAAAATGCCAATAGCTATATCAACGCCGAGGGCGGACTGGCCTATACGAACGCCGACGCGGCGAAACTCCAGCTCGGCATCGACGGCGGACGGCCCGTTTCCCCGACGGTGCATGAGGCGGCCGCATATCACAACGAGATGCAGAAAAAGGCGGCGGTCATGAACTCCGAAATTCGACGGCTCAACGGCGAGCGGGCGAAGCTCAGCGACCCCGCGGAGATTGAAAATATAGACATTGAAATACGCAAGCACACCGCGTTCATGAGTAAATATCTCGGCCGCGACGAAAAGGCCGCCGAACTTGCCGGCGGAGGCGCGGACGGGACCGGACTTTCCGAAGATGCGTATTCGCGTGGTTCGTCGGACAAGATCAGGCAGGCGCAGAAACGCGACGCGTCGAGAGCGACCCAAAATGCGGAAGCGTCCGTCGGCGCCGTCAGCGACCACCTTGCACGAAACGCGACCCGGAAATTCAATGACGCGCTCGCCGGCGCCGCCGTGGCCGGCGGAGACACCGAGGCGGCGAAGAGTATTATAGCTGAAAATATAAAAACCCTTTCCCCGACCCAGAAAGCCCAGGCCGTGGCGGATCTCGAAATCAAATACGGCGGTGATTTCGCCAGGGGGGTGAACGCCGAGCTGAAGAAGTCATCCGCGCCCTCATCCTCAGCGGCATCGGCGACCGGAGGCAGGGCGGCGATCGCCAACCGGCTCGGCCTCGTCAGCACCATTCTGAACGTCGGCACCCAGTATTCCCAGGGAAAGACCACCACCGAGATTCTCTGGAACATGTCGATCGGCGGCACGCTCGAAACGGTCAACAACGAGACGGCCGATTACACGAAAAAAGAGATCGAGCGGCTCAAGCTCAAGTATCTCGCCCTTGGCGAAGACCCCGAATCCACGTCGGTGAAGCTGAAGATCATGGCCGAGGCAACCGTCAAGGGCACCTTCCACGGCACCGTGATCGGCAGCTACGACCTGCTGAAATCCGCGACGCACACGGCGGCGGGAGCGGCGGCGGCCGCGGCGGATTCCGCGATTTTCCTCGTCGGAGAGACGCTCGACACGCGCAACGTGCTCGAGACGACGTTCGCCGAGATCCAGGCGCAGAACATGGAGCAGAGCGTGCAGAACGCGAAGGCCCTCAAGTTCGGCAAGGACGGGATCACCGAGCTGAAGCGGCTGGCGAACGACGCGGCCTATCTCAAAACCGTTCTCGAACAGAACGCGAAATCGGCGCGCCAGTTCTGCCGCACCGCCGATGCCGCTCTCGAGAGTCTCGAAGAGGATCTGCGCGGAATCGAGGGAATGAAGCAGGCGGATGCGCTCAAGGCCCTCCCGGATACCGAGACGCGGCTCGCGAAAAGCCTGATGGCGACCACGGCCGCGCTGGAGCTGATGGCCCGCCAGGCCGAGGCCGCGAAACGGGCCCTCACCCTCGGCGGCGACCCGAAGGAGGCCCTGGTGGCGGCCCAGGTGCTCGCAGCCAATTATGAAAAGCACGCGACCGCGGTCGAGGCGTGCAAGACGGAGATGTTCGAGATCGGCCGTCTTTCTTCCATGAATAGCATGAACGATATATTGGCCGGATTCGAAGCCGGGAAAACGGCGCTGGCCGACATGAGCCGCAAGGCCGCCGCCAATGCCGACATCATGCGGAAAAACGAAGTCCGCTTCAAAAAGACCATCGCCGACTTCGACAGCCTGAAAGAGCGCATCGAGAAAGCCGGAACCTTTTTCGCCGGGAAGCGGGAAAGCGACGAGGCCGACTGGATGGTGATCAAATCCCGCCTGAACGGCATCGCGCGCCCGGACGGCACCATGCCCGAAGACTTCTTCGGCGAGGTCGGAACGCTCGAACGGCTTCCCGACAAGATCGCCGCCGGCATCGGCCGTCTCCGGCCGGCAGATGCGCTTCAGGCAGGCGCTCCGGAAGTCGGTCCGCTGGCCGATGCCGTTCTCGAGCGGCTGACGCCCCGCTACAATGCGGCGGCACGGGCTCTTGCGAATATAAAAGAAGCTATTGATTCCCTGCGCGGAGCAGCGGGCCGGAAACCGGAACCGTCAACGCCTTCGACGGCCGGCCTGAGCTGCCCGTCCGAAGCGAACGTCGGTGAAAGCATCAGCGTGAGCGTCTCGCTTCCCTCTTCCGGCGGTGCGTCGGGCGGCGGTTCTTCGGGCCGGGTCGATCCTTTCGGCGGGCATGATCCGAACTCTCCCGAGGGAATGCAGGCCCTGCTGAACTACAAGCGCACGGGCGGGGCCGGCGGATCACGTGCCGGCAGCAGCGGCACCTCGGGGTTCCTGGTCAGCTGGGATTTCGGAGACGGCGCCATCACCGGCAAAACGTCCTCGAACAGCGCCTCCCATGCGTATCGGAACCCGGGCCGCTATTCGGTCAGCGTCTCGATCTTCGCCGCAAACGCGCCGGGCACCGTCATTGCGCGGAATTCCGCGACCATAGTCATCCGACCGCCGAAGCAGCCGCAGGCGAAACAGCCGCCGAAAAGCGACGGGCGGCTTCCCTGCGGCCACATGCCCGGAGAATGCCCCAAGAACGGCATCATGTCGATCAAATGCCGGCTCCATTCGGGTGCGATCAGCAACCGGTGAGCCGCGTCAGAGAACGTTTTCCGTCGGATCTTTCCGCCGCTTCCTGAACTTCCGGTGCGCGGCGTGAATGTGGCGGGCCAGCAGCGGAAACCGTGACAGGAAGGGCAGAGCCAGCACCTTGTCGAAATAAAACTCGGCCTGTTCGTCCAGCCCCAGGCGGGCTGACAGTTCGGCGCCCAGAAAGCCGTTCACCACGACCGCCCGCTCCCCGAGCAGCTCCTGGCCGGGCTTCAGCTTCTCGCGCACCGATTCCCAGCTCGTGAACCGCTTGCTGAGCGGAAGATACGGGTGGTACAGGCGCATGATGCACTCGAGGGCCCGGGTCTGATAATCCGTTTCCATCAGGGGCTTCCCCAGGCGGCGGCACATCCAGGATGCCTTTAGGTAGATGCCGGCGGCCAGGCGGTCGTATTCCAGCGGCTCGAGTTCCTTCGCGCAGAGGGCCGCGAGATCGAAGCTGCGCACGCCCTCGGTCAGCGTCCGCTCGTTCTGGAAATCGAGGTCGTGAGAGGCTTTGACGCGGTCTTCCAGGTTGGATTCCTCGAGGAACCTCGCGATGGTTTCCGGCAAAAACGCCGCCCGCTGGAAGCGCCCGGCAAAGTTCGCGTACAGGCAGGACGGGCAGACGACGATGGCGTAGGTTTCCGGAACGATGCCTTCCTTGCAGACCGGGCAGAAATCGGTGTCCGCGGTGTGGTATTCGACCGCGCCGGGCTTGAGCTGAAGCGTGCCGAAGCGTTCCCTGCACACGCCGCACTCGAAGAACAGGACATGGTATGGGTTTCCCTGCTGTTCAGACCCGCCGGTATCGCCGGGAACGGGCCGCAGGGGGAACAGATACTCGTTTTCGACGATCTCCGGCTCCTCGTTGAGCGAGCTCAGGGTCTGGACGAGCCGGGGGACGCTGAGCGGCTTCACCAGGATGCCATTGGCCAGCTGGCCCATGCACTCCTCGGCGAGCTCGCGCGTGAAGCTGGTTGCGAGAAAGACGATCTTCACCTCGGGCGCCTCTTTCATGCCCAGGGTGGCGATCTCGGGCATGGAATCCTGGAAGCCGTCGAGATCGATGAACCACGCGACGGTCGGCTCGGCGTTCGACAGGCGGGCGATCTCGCGATAGCTCCAGGCGCGCTGGAACCGGAAGCCGAACTCCTTCATCGTCAGCCCGACGAGCGTGGCGAGAGTTTCGTCCTTCGTGAGCAGGAGGCACTGCCGGGTGTCCCCTTTCTGATCCAGCTTCGGGGCCGAACGCTCGAAGGCCGCCCGGATGTCGCGAAGGCACGCAAGCAGAGGCGCCAGCGCCGGACGGTTTTCCGGCTCGCCCCTGGTCATGCCCATCAGATGCTCGAGAAAGGGAAACAGCGGGTCCTGCGGCGTCAGCGCACGCAGGGACACCGTATCTTCCGTCGACCGGCCGGGCCGCGAATGGCTGATGTTCTTCGCACCGGCCAGGCCTGAAGGAAGCCGGCCGAAGATCAGCTCCCAGAAGATGAGGCCGGCCGAGTAGATGTCGCTCGCGGCGGTCACAGGCCCGCCTTTCCATTGTTCCGGAGCCAGGTATATGCCTTCGTCCCCGGCTTTTTCGCGGGAAATCATGGCGACTGGATACATCGGGAATCCGCCGATCCGCGGCTCGTTTTTCTCTCCGATCATGATGAACGCAGGCTGGAGATTGCCGTGCACTTCGTCACGCTCATGAATGGCGGAAAGCGCTTCGAGGACATTCAGCATGAAGAGGGAGAGCGCATCGTGGTTCTTGGCGAAGATGTCTCCGACCTGGTCCAGCGGCCGTCCGGCAGGCAGTTCCATGGCCATGAGCCGGCGCCCGTCGCGCCGGTCGGTCTGTTGAAGCACGATCTCGCAGATTCCCGGATGACGGACCTCAGCCAGCCGCTTCAGGCGCTCGGAAACGGCGATTTCCGGCTGGGCGACGGTTCCACGGACGATCTGGACCAACACACGTGTG
>JAKJFL010000166.1:0-6766 GCA_022704935.1 Candidatus Rifleibacteriota bacterium | reverse complement strand
GGCGGGCGAGCCGCACTGTATCCGCGTCAGCGTGCCGGCGAAGGATTATGCCGTGAACGATCTAGTTCGTGGCCGGGTCGAGTGGAAAGCGGAGACGCTCGGTGATTTCATAATCCTGCGCTCGAACGGCATGCCGGTCTACAACTTCTGCGTCGTCGTCGACGATGCCGACATGGAGATCACGCACGTCATCCGCGCCGAAGAGCACCTCACGAACACTCACCGCCAGCTGATTCTCTACGAGGCGCTCGGAAAACCGACGCCGAACTTCGCGCACGTGTCGCTGATTCTCGGCGCCGACAAGACCAAGTTGTCGAAGCGGCACGGGGCGACGTCGGTCGGGCAGTATGAGACAGACGGCTTCCTTCCCGAATCGATGATCAACTTCCTGGCTCTGTTGGGCTGGGCCGAGGGAATCGACAAAGAAGTCTATACGATCCAGGAACTGATCGAAAAGTTCTCGCTCGAGCGCATCAACCCGGCGCCGGCCGTGTTCGACCACACCAAACTGGTCTGGATGAACGGCATGCACATCCGTCTGCTTTCACCCGAGAAGCTCGCGGAGATGATCGCAAAGCCGATGCGCGCGGCGTTTCCCGACGATCCGCGGATGAACGACGCCGCATTCCTGAAAAATCTGGCTTTGACGGTACAGCCGGCGCTGACGGTCATCCCCGACGTCGTGAACGTCGCGAAGCCGTTCCTGCAGGCCGGCGAGCCTGCCGACGACGAGGCGAAGGCGGCCCTGGCCGCCCCCGAGGTTCCGGCGCTCATGACTGCGCTCGCCGAGGAATTCAAGACCTGCGGATGGGAAAAGGACCCGATCAATGCCGCGATCAAGGCGGCGGGCAAGAAAGCGGGAGCGAAGGGGAAAGGGCTGTTCATGCCTCTTCGCGTCAAACTGACCGGCACCTGCCACGGCCCCGATCTCATCAACGTGCTCAATCTCCTGGGCCGCGACGAAGTCGTCAGACGCCTGACTATATAACATTAACTATTCAACGGAGTGACCGATATGGCAGAACGATACGAATTCACCGCAGCGCAGGAAAAGTGGCACAAGATCTGGGCCGACAAGCAGATCTACCGCACGGCCGAAGACCGCTCGAAGCCGAAATTCTACTGCCTCGACTTTTTCCCGTATCCTTCCGGGAACGGTCTGTCGGTCGGTCACCTGCGCAACTATGTTCCGACCGACGTCATCTCGCGCATGAAGCGGATGCAGGGATTCAACGTGCTGCACCCGATGGGCTGGGACGCCTTCGGCCTGCCGGCCGAGAACTACGCGATCAAGATGGGCGTCCATCCCACCGAGACGACCGCGAAGAACGCCGCGAACTATCGGCGCCAGCTCAGCCTCGTCGAGTGCTCCTACGACTGGGAGCGCGAGCTCAACTCGACCGACCCGGGCTACTACAAGTGGACCCAGTGGTTCTTCCTGATGCTGCACAAGCGGGGCCTGGCCTACCAGGCGACCGGCGCGCAGTGGTGGTGCCCGAGCTGCCAGACGATTCTCGCCAACGAGCAGGTCGAGCAGGGCTGCTGCTGGCGGTGCGACTCGCAGGTCGAGAAAAAGGACCTGAAACAGTGGTTCTTCAAGATCACCGCCTACGCCGACCGGCTGATCGACGATCTCAAGACCGTCGACTGGCCCGACCACATCAAGAAGATGCAGGAAAACTGGATCGGCCGCCGGACCGGCACCGAAGTGACCTTCAAGGGGGTTCACCCGACGACCGGCGAGGCGTTCGACATACCGATCTTCACGACACGCGTCGACACGATCTTCGGCGTCACGTTCATGACGCTGGCCCCCGAGCACCCGCTCGTCGAGAAGCTGACCCACCCGGATCGGAAGGCCGCCGTCGAGGAATACGTCGCGGAATCGCGCCGCAAGAGCGAGATCGATCGTCTCTCGACCGAGAAGGAAAAGACCGGCACGGCACTCGGCAGCTTCGCGATCAATCCGTTCAACGGCGAGAAGGTGCCGATCTATATCGGCGACTACGTTCTCGTCAGCTACGGAACTGGCGCCGTCATGGCAGTTCCGGCGCATGACGAGCGCGACTTTGCATTTGCAAAGAAATACAACATCCCGGTTCGCGAGGTCATTACGCCCGCCGGCAAGGCGCAGGGCAATCTTTCGGCGGCCTACACCGAATACGGCATCCTGATCGACTCGGGCGAGTTCTCAGGCCTGACCTCAGAACAGTCGATGGACCGCATGGCCGCCTGGCTCGAAGGCAAAAAGCTCGGCCAGAAGCGCGTTAACTACAAATTCCGCGACTGGCTGATCAGCCGGCAGCGGTACTGGGGCGCCCCTATTCCGGTCGTGCACTGCGACTGCTGCGGCACGGTGCCGGTTCCCGACAGCCAGCTTCCGGTGCTTCTTCCCCCGATCAAGGAGTTCAAGCCGGGCCAGGACGGGAAATCCCCGCTCGCCGGCATTTCCGAGTGGGTGAACACCCCGTGTCCGAAATGCGGAAAGCCCGCGCGGCGCGAGACCGACACGATGGACGGGTTCGCCTGTTCCTCGTGGTATTTCCTGCGCTTCATCGACCCGAAGCTCGATTCGGCCCCCTTCGACAAGGAAAAGGCCGCCTGCTGGCTGCCGGTCGACCTGTATGTCGGCGGCGCCGAGCATGCCGTCATGCACCTGCTGTATGCCCGGTTCTGGACGAAAGTCATGCAGGATGAAGGGCTGATTCCCTTCGGCGAGCCGTTCGCGATGCTGCGCAACCAGGGCATGATGCTGGCCCCCGACGGCCAGAAGATGAGCAAATCGAAGAACAACGTCATCACCCCCGACGAGATGGTCGAGAGATACGGCGCCGACACGCTTCGCGCGTTCATCCTGTTCCTGGGCTGCTTCGAGCTCGAGGTCGCCTGGTCGGACGAAGGCATCAAGGGCATGTATCGCTTTGTGAACCGTGTCTACGAACTCGTCCAGGAGTATCCCGGCGACAAGGTCGGCGAGGCCGAGGGCGAGAAGGCCGTCGAACTGAAGCGCTGGATCCACAAGTCGATCAAGAGCATCACGAACGACATCCAGACTTTCAGTTTCAACACGGCCGTCGCGAAGCTGATGGAGTTCGTGAACGCGCTTTCCGACTACGCGCGCAACACCCCGCTCGCCGGCACGAAGCTCTGGAGTGAGGCCATCGACACCCTGCTCCTGCTGCTGGCCCCGATCACCCCGTATCTCGCGGAAGACCTGTGGGAACGCACAGGCCGCGGCCCACGTGGGCTGGTCCATCAGCAAGCCTGGCCGAAGTGTGATGAATCGGCCCTCGCCGAGGATTCCGTGAACCTGCCGGTGCAGGTCAACGGCAAGCTGCGCGACCAGGTGCGCGTCGCGATCGGCCTTTCCGACGACCAGGTGCGCGAGGAGTGCCTCAAGAGCGAGAAGGTGCAGAAGTTCCTCGAGGGCAAGACGATCGTGAAGTTCATCCACGTCCCGAAGCGCATGGCCAGCTTCGTGGTAAAATAGCAAAGCGTATACGAAGCCCCGGCAGAGACTCGCCGGGGCTTCGTTGCATGATGGAAAGGGTGAGTCATGGTGCCTGAAGAACGCCGCCACACGGAGATCGAGAACGGAATCGCCGCCGCGCTGGACCGTGCCGTTGCCATGGCGTTTCTCGTGACCGCGGGGCTCGTCGCCGCCGGGCATCTCGGTCTCGTCGGCGAAGGGCCGTCATGGGGTCTCGTCGTTCGCGAACCGGCCCTCGTGTCGCGAATCACGACCATCACCGCCTGGGACCTGGGCAGCTCGTTTCTCGTGCTTCGCTGGCGAAAAAAACCTCTCTGGAACAGCTACATCGGCGAGGCGCTGCTAACGCTGATCGCCAGTCTCATTCTCTGGCGCGTGCTGTTCGGCGTGGGAATCAACCTGGTCGATGCCGCGTTCCCCGGTCTTCTGCCGGTCTGGGCGATCGCGTATGCGCCCCCTCTGAACGCCGACCTCGCCGGATCAAGTGTCGGTCTGGCCGGTCTCTGGCTCTTCACCTGCGTCCTCGCGGCGGCGAAAGAGACGATCGCCCGCCGGCTGTTCCGGCTCGACGAACAGACCGATTCCCCACTTTGCTGCCTGTTCGCATGGCATCACCGAAAAGACGCCGTGTTCTCTCTTCTTGGCAGCCTTGCGGTCACCGCCTCGGCGGTGAATATCTCCTCCCGGACGATCGCCATTCTCGTGGCCTCCTTGAAATTTCTGTTGCTGGGATCCGCGTCTCTCACCATTTTCCGCCGGTGCACGATGCAACTTCTGGCCGTACGAGAAGTCGGGGCCACATCAGGTGAAATGCGTGATAGAATGAAGTCCGAAGGGGAGGATGAGGAACGCGGATGAATGACGTATCGGGATTTCTCGAGTTGCGCGCCATCGGCTACTTTTTCGGCCATCTGGGCAAGGTGTTCGTCGGGACAGGAGTGCTCGAAGCGTTCGTCTGGCTCGCCATTGCCATGCTGGCCGGTCTGGCCGTCGCGATCATCGTACTGCTGAGCATTCCCAGGATTCTCGAAGACTATGTGAAGATCTACAACTGGTATGTGAATTCCGATTTTTACGTCATTTTCGAAGAGAAAATCGAGGTCCGGCTCGTCTTCAAGCTGGTGTTTCTGCCGGTCTACCTCGTGGTCTCCCTCTTTTTCCTCACCGTGAATCTCATGGTGCGAACCGCCTATCATCTCGTCGCGCGTCTGAACCTTCTGCGCTGCGTGAACTGCCACGCCAGGATCGAATGGGCCGAGGGAACGGTCACCTGCGACGTCTGCGGCGATCACATCATCGGGGCCCCCACGAAGACGTGCCCCGGCTGTAATGCCAAGCCCAACGCCGTGCGCTGCCCCTATTGCGGCTTTCTCGTGTTCATCGACCTGATCGGACAAGCACCGACGGGCCGAGCCGGACGAAAGAACTGAATCATGGTCATCCGCTCTCGAAACCGTCTTTATTATTTCGACAGGCATATATCAGACGCTTTTCTGCGGCTGACGGTCGTTTTTCTCGCCTTGTTCACCGGTGTTTCGGCCTGGCTGATGCTTCTGCGCACGGACCCGTTCATCGACGCCGTGTTCTGGCCGCGTCTGCAGGACGAGATCGCGGATCTCGCCGGGAAGGAAGTAAGCAAGCTCGGAATGTCCGAACAGTCGCTGCTCACGCGGGTCATGCACGAGATGGAGCAGGACCGGGCCGGTATCACGAAGTTCCCCGAGTATGCGGAGCGGCTGTCGCCCAACAATCAGGCAATCGAGCTCATCCGCCTTCGCCTGACGATCCTCCGGTTGATGGTTCGCTCCATCGGTTTCGTGTTTCTGGCGTTTTTCATCGTCCTCTTCATCCTTCTGAGAGTCATCTACGGCGGCGCCGAGCGGCGCTGGAAAATATTTCATTGGATATACGGGCAGTTCAACAAGGATGGAGCGTCCCGCCAGCCGTATGGCCTGGTTCGTTCGCTGACGCCGTTTCAGCGAAAGATGTTCGAGATCGCCTTTGCGTCTTCGAAGGGCAATCCGGACGGGAGCCTGGAGTTCGACATCGGAAAGGTTGCCGCCCTTCTGTGGCCAGGCGAGGACGCCCTTACGGACCGCCGCAGAGGCATGATCGCGATCGCCTTCACTGAACTGTGCGACGAGTTTTTCTACTTCCAGATTTCAGGCCAGCGCGGCATGGTGATCCGCACCTACTGCCCCCTGATCCCTTTCGAAGACCAGGTGAAAAGGGAATGGGTGCGCGATACCACAGGGCGCGAAATCGAGGCGTTCACCGCCGGCCGATTCCGATTCTCGCCGCCTCTGTATGAAGAGCATCTCAGGAACCGTTATCCGAAACTGCCGCACCCCGTTGCCTACGCGCTCGACGATCGCCGGCATCCCTTCTCGTTCCGGGCGTATCTGACTCTTTGGGAACTGCTGGTGGAGCGGAACAGGATCGATCTTGCGGCGGCCGGCCCCGATGCGGCAGGCGTTTCGAGCACCGTCGAACTGCCGCTGATGGGGCTGATCGAAAGGGCCTGTCTCGAGATGAGCGCCGGGCATGACGACACGCTTCTCGAGCAGATCCACCAGGATCTCGGCAAACTCAAGGAGCTCGGCTTCATCCGGGCCTGGACGATCGAGGAGAACGGCGACCCCGTCCACCCCTCCTGGTACAAGTCCTCGAACCTGTTCGTCTACGATGCGACATCGAACACCTACCACATGAATTCCGGCCTCATCACACGCAAGATCTATCGGTTCGAGATGGCCTCCTGGACGGACCTCGAAAAGATCCACATCGTGCGACGGCGCTGCGCCTTCGTCGACAATCTCAACACCCCCTGCTCGCGGCAGGCCATGGCCGGAAGCCCCTATTGCAAGCGCCATGCAAAAGCGCTCGACTTCGAAACACCGAAGCTGTTCTACGAGAAGGTGAAGGCGTTAACGGCACCGAATGAATCCGACCCTTCCGTGCAGGATCCGCCCGGCACTCCACAGCGTTACTCGGCTGAGGATCTCGATGCAGCGCCGGCCGTCATCATTCCTCCGCCGCCTCCCTCCGATCCGGAGCCGCCGAAAAACCCGGCGTGACCTCAGACAGGCAAAACTCCTCTCCGAAACATCGGGCCGTCGTGACGGGAGCCGGTGAACCCTTGCCTCCGGGCGTTTCCGCGATACCGGTTCCGTCACGGACGTTTCCGACTCCCGAAGAGCTTGGCGGCCTCCGGGAGTCGGAAATCGAATCTCAACGGGACAGGTTCGGGACAAACCGGCTTTCACCGCCTCCCCG
>JAKJFL010000165.1:0-6768 GCA_022704935.1 Candidatus Rifleibacteriota bacterium | reverse complement strand
GGCGGCGGCGATCAGGCCCGCCCCGAACAGGAGACCCCGCTCGCCCCACAGGGTGGTCGCGGCGAGAAGAACGGCTCCAGAAGTATATTCGAAAACATATTTCGGTTTCGGCGTCGCCGGGCCGAACATGCCGAACAACTCCCACTGGCCGGCGGCCGCGATGAGCGAGAAGAGAATGCAGCGGGGCCACTGACCCGCCGCCAGGACGCCGTAGACGAGGGGAATGCCGAGAACGATGAGCGGGAGCCTCGAGATCATTCCGGATCCTTGCCGCCGATCTGCTCCCCGGTCTTGCCGAAGCGGCGCTCTCGTCCCTGGTAGGCGGCGACGGCTTTCACGAGCTCGAGTTCGTCGAAGTCCGGCCAGAGAACGTCTGTTATATAAAGTTCGCTATATGCGCTCTGCCAGAGCAGGAAATTGCTCAGCCGCATTTCGCCGCTCGTCCGGACGATCAGGTCGGGGTCGGGGACGTCGGGGGCGTAGAGGCTTTTCGAAATCAGCTTCTCGTCGATTTTTTCCGGCGAGATGCCCGACGCGACGATACGCTTGACGGCATCGACGATCTCGGCCCGGCCGCCGTAGTTGATGCAGAGATTCAGCGTGAGGCCGGTATTGCGCGACATCAGCTCGGTCGATTGTTTCGCCTCTTCGAGGATCTCGGGGGCGAGCCCCTCGCGTCTGCCGACGAGCCGGAACTGGACGTTCTCGGCATGGAGTTCGTTACGCTCGTGCACGATGTAGGCTCTGATCAGCCGCATGAGCGCGGAGACTTCGAAGCTGGGTCGCGCCCAGTTCTCGATCGAGAATGCATAGAGACTGATATGTCTCACGCCGAGCTGTTTGTCGGCAAACCGCACGATCGTCTTGACGTTCCGGGCCCCGGTCTGGTGGCCGCGAATGCGGCTGTAGCCGCGCATCTTCGCCCATCTGCCGTTGCCGTCCATGATGATGCCGATATGGGCCGGAACGGGGACGGAGGACGCTCGAACCTGCTTCAGAAGCGCTTCGAGTTGTTGCTGCCGCTCAGGTGTTGATAATTGTGGCATGTGTTGAGTCGGAGGGGAATCACCGCCCGGCAGCCCCCGCTGGGGCGGCTGCCGGGCGTGATCGGAGCGGTCTCAGTCGTCGGCCCCGGCCAGCCGGATGGCTTCAACGGGACAGACTTCGGCGCATCGGCCGCAGTCGTTGCATTTGCTGGTGATGACATACGGTTCGCCTTCCCTGATGGCCTTAACCGGGCACACGGCGAGGCAGGAACCGCATTCGACGCAGTCTTCGCTGATGCGATACATGACCTTACTTCCCCATGATCTCCTTTTCCTTGGTTTCGAGCACCTTGTTCAGCTTTTCGATGTGCTCGTCGGTGAGCTTCTGCACGCGATCGACCGCTTTCTTGCTATCGTCCTGCGTGATCGTGCTTTTCTTCTCGAGGGCCTTGATGGCGTCGTTCGCGTCGCGACGGACGTTCCGGATGGCGACCCGGAACTCCTCGGCTTTCTTCTTGCATGTCTTGACCAGGTCGTTGCGGCGCTCTTCGGTCAGCGCAGGAATCGGCAGCCGAATGACATGGCCGTCGTTCTGCGGGTTCAGACCGAGGTCCGACTTCTGGATCGCCTTCTCGATCTCGCCCAGGAGGTTCTTTTCCCAGGGCTGGATCATAAGCGTTTTTGGATCAGGGGCGGAAATCGATGCGACGTGGTGCAGGGCCGTCTCGGCCCCGTAATGGTTGACGGTGATACGGTCGAGGAGCGACGGCGTCGCGCGTGATGTGCGCATCGTCGAGAATTCCTTCTTCAGCACCTCGATCGACTGAACCATCTTGTCGGTGCTTTCCTTGATGATCGAATCGACTGTTGCCATATTCCTGATCTCTCCTTGATTGGATTAATTGAGTAAAAAATCATTCACCCTTCGACGACCCGGGTGCCCAAGGGCTCTCCGTTGCAGGCCCGCAACAGGACATGGGGCTCCGCCATCGAGAGCACCAGCAGCGGCATGCGGTTGTCACGACACAGCGTGATGGCGACGAGATCCATGACGCCGAGTTGACGGTCGAGGACTTCCCGGTATTGTATCGTATCGAACTTCTTTGCGCTAGGGTTCTTCATCGGATCTGAATCGTATACGCCGTCGACCTTGGTCGCTTTTATCAGCACGTCGCATCCCGTCTCGATCGCGCGAAGCGCCGACGCCGAATCGGTGCTGAAATACGGGCTTCCCGTCCCGCCCCCGAACAGGCAGACGATACCCGCGTCGAGGGCCGCTTTCGCCTTGTCGATGCCGTACGGCTCGACCATCGGCTCCATCGCCGTCGCCGAGAACACCTTCGCCCTGACCCCGGTCGCGCTCAGATGGTCGGCGAAGCAGATCGCGTTCATCACCGTGGCGAGCATGCCCACGTAGTCGGCGTGATGCCGTTCGAGGGCCGGCAGATGCCCGCGCGCACCCCGGAAGAAGTTCCCGCCGCCGATCACGAGGGAAGGGGTGATGCCATGCTTGGTCAGTTCCGCCACGGCGGCCGCGTAGGTTTCGATCGCCTCGCGGTTGAAGCCCGTCCCGGCGCTTCCGCCGAGCATTTCCCCGCTGATCTTGAGGAGGGGGCGTCTGAACATCGGTTTGGTCCTTGTCACGTGTTGCTCTCCTTCATCATGCCATGAAGAGAATGAATAACGCCTGATATACACAGAGACGCCCCATGGGGGCGTCTCTGAAAAGGTCAGGGCAGGTCAGGATCGATCTGATCCGGACTCACGTCGGGCTCAGCCGCAGCAGGCGCAGCAGGCTTCGGCCTTGGGAGTCTCGGTGGCGACGGGGCGCTCGCCGAGGACCCAGCGGCGGAAGGTGCCGACGGTGATCGTGCCACCAAGCTTCTTGCCGAGCTCGTTGCACAGATCCTGGATCGTCTTGGTGTCGTCTTTCACGTAGGTCTGGTCGACCAGACAGTATTCCTTGTAGAACTTGTCGATGCGGCCGTCGACGATCTTGGCGAGGATATTCTCGGGCTTGTTCGCGTTCTTCGGATCGTTCTTGATCTGGCCGAGGATGACTTCCTTCTCGCGCTGGATGTCGGCGGCGGGAACTTCGGTCCGGTCGGTGTAGCGGGGCTTCATCGCGGCGGCCTGGAGGGCGATCTCGTGGGCCAGGGTGACGACTTCCGGGTTCGAAGCGATTTCCTGGCTCGATGTGATCAGCTGGACGACGACGCCGATGTTGCCGTCACCATGGACGTAGGTGTCGAACGTGCCGTGCTTGCCGGTCGGGATCTGGATGCGTTCGAGCCGGCCCATGGTGATGTTTTCACCGGTCTTGGAGATGAGGCTCTTGCGGGTCTCTTCGACCTTCTGGCCGTTGTGGGTCGAGGCATCGAGTTCTTCGACGCTGGTGATCTTGGGGGTATTGAGGGTATGCTGGGCGAGCTGGCCGATGAAGTCCTTGAACAGCTCATTGCGGGCGACGAAGTCGGTCTCGCAGTTGATCTCGAGCATGACGGCCGTGCGGCGGTCCGTCGAGAGATGGGGGTGAACCAGGCCCTGGGAAGTGGCACGGCCGGATTTGCCGTCGGCCGAGGCGAGGCCCTTCTTGCGCAGGTAATCGACGGCGGCTTCGACGTCGCCCTTGCACTGGACCAGGGCTTCCTTGCACTTCATCATGCCGGCGCCGGTCTTCTCGCGCAGTTCGGATACCATCTTGGCATTGATTTCCATCTTTTACTCCCTTTATTCTACGAAAACTGCGGTGATTGGGAACCGCGATAGTTACTCGATGACCAGCTTCTCGGCGCCTTCTTCGGCGACCTTGCTGACGGTTGCGGCGGCGGCGGGAGCGGGGGCTCCGGCGGCGGCGGCCATGGCGGCTGCGTCGGCGGCGACGCCCTGGACTTCCTCGAACGGCTTGCCCTCGAGAGCTTCCATGACGGCGTCGGCCATGAGGCCGGTGACCAGCTTCACGGCGCGGATGGCGTCGTCGTTGCCGGGGATGACGTAGTCGATCTGGTCGGGATCACAGTTGGTGTCGACTACGGAAACGATCGGAATGTTCATCGTGCGGGCTTCGGCGACCGCGATGGCTTCCTTGTGCGGATCGATGATGAAGATCGCGCCCGGCATGCCCTTCAGGTTCTTGATGCCGCCGAGGGAGCGGTCGAGCTTCTCGCGCTCCTTGCGCATCTGCGAAGCTTCCTTCTTCGGATACGACTCGATCTTGCCGCTGTCGATCAGCTCGTCGAGTTCCTTGAGGCGGGCGATGCGCTTCTGGATCGTGACGTGGTTGGTCAGCATGCCGCCGAGCCAGCGATAGTTCACGAAGAACATGCCGCAGCGCTCCGCTTCGGCCTTGATGATATCCTGAGCCTGGCGCTTGGTGGAGACGAATAGAACCGACTTGCCTTCGCGCACGACGCTCTTGACGAACTCACATGCCTCGTCGAGCAGCTTCGTCGTCTTCTGGAGATCGATGATGTAGATTCCGTTGCGGCTGGTGAAGATGTATTTCGCCATCTTCGGGTTCCAGCGGCGGGTCTGGTGTCCGAAATGGACGCCGGCCTCGAGCAGGGCTTTCATTGAAACAAGGGCCATGACTGAGAATACCTCCGTTCGTTTATGCTTCCGTCGTGGAAGTTGGTCTGTCGATTCTACACCAGATCGTGTTTCCGGTCAAGATACAAACAGCCGCGCCGATACTTGTGGTGTTCTCCTATCATGGCTGGTATAATGTTCCATCATCACCTGAGGATACGGACTTGGACGAATGATTGAAGAAATCCTGATAAGCCTGCAGGACAAGCTTCGCAGTACCGATTACCTGGATAACGAGACGGCGGTCGACAAGTTCGGCTCGCTGCTCCAGTCGCAGAACACCGAGAAACAGCGCAAGATCATCTCGACGATCCTTCCGCTCGCTCTTTCGTCGAAGTTCGAGACGATCCAGAAAAAGACTGTCCAGGTTGTCTGCAATTATCCGACGGTTCTGAAGGACGTGCTTCCCGCGCTCCGGCTTTCGACCGATACCACTGTCCGGTTCTGGACATACTTCATGCTCATCGAGCTCTCCCTCATCGCCCAGGAAGAGCTCGTCGAGGTTGTCAACAGCCGCGAGAACGACGAGATCAGGCGCCTTGCGCTCGAAGCCCTCGGGAAAAAGCCCAGCAAGGAAATGGTCCTGCTGTTGCTCGACAAGATCAGCGACCCGAGCTGGATCATCCGCAAACAGGCGAAAAACCTGCTGATCGGTCTGGGAGACGGCATTTACCAGATCATCCAGGAATTCTTCATGACCTGCCCGAGCCGGCAGAAATACGACTGCATCAAGCTCATCCCGCTCATCCTCAAGGACAAGACTTTCACGCTGTTCCAGCGCATGCTCGAAGCCGACCGGAGCGCAGTCGTGAAGCCGTACATCTGCGCCGGCCTCGGCGAGATCCGCAGCGAGGCTTCCCTGCAGACTCTTCTGCGCCTGCTCGAGGACCCGTCGATGCTCGTCCGGGAAGAGGCGATCAAGGCCCTGACCAACTGGGGCCGCGAGATCGTCATGCCGCTGCTCGGAATCTTTCCCTCGGCAAGCCAGGAAACGCGCATCTCGATAATGATTCTCATGGGCCGAGTTCTCGGCCTCGACGCGATGAAGGACCTCCAGACCTTCTTCGGTCCGTTGACGCAGGAATCGAAATACTTCCTGCTCACGGCGATGGCAGAGGTCCGAGACCCCCTCATCGTCCAGGATCTTCTGCCATTCCTCAAGGACGATTCGGTCTTCATCCAGGACTACGCGATGAAGATCCTCGCCCGGCTCGGCGTGCACGCCCTCGATCCGCTGCTCGCCTGTCTCGACAGCGAGGATGAACTGCTGCTGCTGCCCGTCCTGAGGGTCATCGGCGAGATCGGTTCGAAGGACGCCCTGCGGCCGCTTCTGTTCCTCATCGACAACAACCGCAACACCCTCATCCGAACCTGCGGCGTCGAGTCGATCTCCAAGCTCCAGAAGTTCGAGCTCGTCGCGGGCCTGTTGCTGCTCAAACTCGACGACAAGGACCTCTCGATTCGCCACACGATCGTCGAGAACCTGTCGAAACACCCGAGAAACGCCTTCATCAAGGACCTCCTTCTCGCGACCATGGACCGGAACTCCGACGTCGCCTGGTGGTCGAAGGAAATTCTCAAGCGGCGCGACTATCCGGGCATTCCCTCGTTCCTGTCGCTCTACGAGAGCAGCACCGATTTCGAAAAGGACAAGATCATCTCGCTGAGCTCGAAGCTGTCGAGCGATCAGATCGACTCGGTTCTCAAGAAAGAAAAGATCACGATCGAGAGCCTGCAGCCCGAGAACGTCGAAACGCGCGTCCTGTCGCGGAAATATAACAAAGAAAATATTACGGACATCAAGGAACTCCTCTACTACCTGCACGAGGAGGGTGGCTCGGATCTCCACATCAATATCGGTCTGCCGCCGAGCATCCGCATCCATGGCGAGCTCGTCCGGACGACGTTCGAGACGATCACGCCCGAAAAAAGCCGGTATCTGCTGTTCTCCCTGCTGACCGAGCCGCAGAAAGCCGTGTTCAACGAACGCATGGAGCTGGACTTCTCGTTCGAAATCCATGACTGCGCTCGTTTCCGCGCCAATATGTTCATGCAGAAAAACGGCATGGCGGCCGTGTTCCGCATCATTCCGAACATCGTGCCGACGTTCGAGGAGCTGTCGATCGACCGCGACATCATGCTCAAGATCTGCAACCACCGGTCCGGTCTGATCCTCGTCACTGGCTCCACGGGT
>JAKJFL010000164.1:0-6787 GCA_022704935.1 Candidatus Rifleibacteriota bacterium | reverse complement strand
CGCCGGCGACTCGTTCGCGGGCGGTTTCATGGGAAGCCTTGCTGAGCACGGCGATCTCTCGGAAAACGGCTTCAGGCGCTCGATGCTCTACGGAAGCACGATGGGTTCGTTCACCGTCGAGAATTTCAGTCTCGATACCTACAAGACCCTCACCCGGAAAGCCATCGACGAGCGCTTCCGCGCGATCAAGGAGATGATCGCGGTTTCCTGAACGAGACCGGAAAGACACTGCGGGCGCGTCTCGGTCGAGGCGCGCCCGCAGTCTTTTCAGGAAATGATTCCCTCGGCTGGTTTCTGCCGGCAGCGGCACCGGCTGCGCTCGCGCGGGATCGCTTTGATCAGCGGTTCCATGATGCGACGCAGGTTTTCCGCGTTGTGCTTGAAGACCTCCATGACCTCGGCCGCCGTAACCTCGGGAACATCGCCGACAAGGCCGGCGTCGTAATCTGTAACTAGTGCTATATTTACGATGCAGATCCCGAGTTCTTGGGCAAGCACGACCTCGGGGTATTGGGTCATGTTGACGGTATGCCAGCCCATCTTGGTGAACCAGTGGCTTTCGGCCTTGGTCGAGAAGCGCGGCCCTTGGATGACGACGATGGTGCCGCCGTCGTGGGCCTTGATGCCGTTTTCACGGATGACGCGCACCGCGATCTCACGCAGTTCGGGGCAGTAGGGGTCGGCGGAAGAAATGTGCATGACGGACGGGCCGTCGCAGAAGGTGTCCTTCCGGCCATTCGTGCGATCGACGAACTGGTCGGACACGACGAACTCGCCCGGCCTGATGTCGGGCTGGAGCGATCCGCAGGCGCAGGGCGAAATGATGCGGGACACGCCGAGTTCCCGCATGGCCCATAGATTGGCGCGGTAGTTCACGGCATGGGGCGGAATGCCGTGGCCGCGGCCGTGTCTCGGAATGAACGCGATGCGCACGCCGCCCACTTCCCCGATTTCGACGGTGTCGCTGGGCGCGCCGTAGGGCGTGTTGATTTTCACCTCTTCCGTTTTCGTCACGAACGAGTAGAAGCCGCTTCCGCCGAAGATCCCGATATCGGCTCGCGGAGCCGTTCCTGTCGCCATGTGCATCCTCCCCTCCTGGTGAAATGAGAACTCGGTTCGCCCCGACAATACCACATTTTCACTGACACCGCAGGGACACTTCAAGTCGAGTCTCTGGCCCCAATTTTCTCTCATGAGCGGCCAAAAGGGAGAACGCAGCAGAATATAGCTATATTTATATTTTATCACATACAGTCACAAAAGGGTCTCTCCTTTCGGCTGGCCCAAGGCAAACGGGTGGCTTTCATTCTTCAAGGCTTTTTCAACGTTCCGGGACAAGGCTTCGCGTATGTGATCTGCGGGTATCTGCGGATAAAAAAAAGAACCGCCCGGCAGTTAGCTCCGCCGGGCGGTGTGGGTTCGGCCGTCGAGGGCTTACTTGCCGCTCTTGAGCATCTGATTATAGAGAGTCAGATATTTCTGATACTCCGTGTAGGCCTGTTGGGCGGCCTTGGCATCGCCGGTCTGGGTCGCTGCCATGTAGGCGCGATAGGCGGCGAGATACTGGTCGTAGACCTGCTCGGATGTCTTTTCCCCGGAGGTGACCGTCGCGGTAGAGGTCGGGGCCGCGGTTGCCGCCGCCGCGGTCGTACCCGCTTCGGCCAGGCGGCGTTCGATGATCGACTTCGAGCGTTCCTCCTGGATCACCAATCGCTCTTTATTGATGAGGATCGCGCTCTTTCCCGTGAGTTTCTTGATCAGTGCGGCGATGCCACGCGCGATGAGGCCGCCGCCGATGACGCCGATGGCGAGCATCGGGAAGCCCATTCCGGCCATGAGGAGGCCGCCGCCGACTGCGCCAAGCACGGTCGCGACGTTGGCGAAACTGGATGTGGCCCATCCCATGAGTTTCTTGGCGACGATGAATCCGCCGACCCCGCCGGCAACCATGCCGATCGGACCGCCGCCCACGGCCATGCCAAGCACCGCGCCCATGGCGGCTCCGGCCAGGCTGTCCGCCGTGACGACGACGCCTTTCAGGACCTTTCCGACGCTGTCCAGGAAACCGGCGTCGGCGCGCTGGGGAACGGCCGCCCAGAGGGAAAAGACCATCGAAAGAACCAGGAGAATCGAGACCTCCTGACGCCTGCGATACGTGATGTTCATGATCATAGAACGTTCCTCCTGCATGAAGAAGGGCTTATGGTGCGTACGAGACTATTTCATTATACGTACCGCCCCCGGGGGTGCGGAAGGTACCCTCGGAAACGCCTGTGGCCGGTCACTTCCCGGGCCGGTCAGAACCTGATGTGCTCTGGGATGCAGGGGTGCGGTGGAGAAGAAACGCTTCGACTTCGGCGAGGCGCTGGGTGATAAGAGGAGTGACGAGCCCTGCATTGAACCTGGAAATATCCAGTTCGATGCCCCCGTCGGCCAGGCCGAGCGTCAGGACCCCGCCCTTGAACCGGTTTTCGAGAACCGCCCTGACGGCTGTGTCCAGGGCGACGTCGAGGCGTTTCACCATGCTGGCGGCGACTTTCCCAGGGGCAAGGCCAGATTGATCGCCGTCGACGCCGATAACCAGGAACGACGAGCGGCGAGAGGCTTCGATCAGGCCCAGTCCGGTGCGGCCGGCGGCATGGTAGACAAAGTCGGCGCCTTCGGCCGCCAGCTTCAGGCCGAGCTTCTTCCCTGTTTCGGGAGAGTTGAACGCTTCTGGAGTGTCACCGGCATACTCGATGAGCAGTTTTGCCTGGGGATTCACGAACGCGATGCCGTTGCGGAAGCCTTTTTCGAACGCCGAAATCACGGGAGATACCATGCCGCCGAGGAATCCGATGTTCTGGGTTTTCGTCAGGAGGCCCGCGAACGCTCCAGCGTAGAAGGAGCCTTCTTCTTCGTTGAACAGCACCGACATGACGTTGGGAAGCTCGACAACGGAGTCGAGCAGAACAAACGGCACGTCGGGGTATTTCGAGGCAACCCGGCGAACCGCTTCGTTGGCGAAGATTCCGATCGCCGCGACCAGGCTCGCCCGCCGGGCTGCGAGGAATTCGAGGCCGCTTTCGATGGCCGCCACGTCACCCGGTTCGACCACGTCGACGATACAGCCGGGCAGTTGCCGGAGCTTCTGAATTCCAGCATACGCTGCGTCGTTGAAGGCGTGATCGCCGAGCCCGCCGACGGACAGGACGATGCCTACCCGCACCGTTTTCGCAGGCGTCCGGGAAGCGGTTTCCGCAAGCGCGTTCAGCGAGCAGGCGAACAGGAAAAGAGAGCATATCAGAAGCCGAGTCACAAGCCGCATGATGATTCCTCCGGGCAAGGTGTTACCTGCAATGATTCTAGGACTGGGAAGCCGTTTCCTGGGGAGGAGCCGTAATCGGGCGCACCTCGAGGATCCCGAGCTGTTTCAGGACCTGCTGGAGCGACCAGAGCACGCGCTCGTCGTATTTTCCGCGCCGGCCCGACATCTCGACGATCGATTCGCGATACGTGCGTTCGGCGGCATAGGGCCGGTAATGCGTCATGGCATCGAAGGCGTCGGCAACCGAAACGATAAGGCCGGCGAGCGGGATGTCGGGATCGCGGAGACCGCGCGGGTAGCCGGATCCGTCGGGGGACTCGTGGTGCGACAGCACGGCATCGGCGACCCGGTCGAAGCCGGGAATCTCGCGAATCATCGCGGAGCCGACCATCGCATGAGACTCGACCTGGCGGCGCTCAGCCGCGGAAAGCGGTCGCCGCTCTTCCAGAAGCGCCGCTGGAATCGAGACTTTGCCGATGTCATGAAGCAAGCCGGCCAGCTCGAGATCGACGAGTTCGCGCTGGGAGAGACCCATGTTCCGGCCGATCGCGACGCAGTAGTTGCGGACGCGGTCCCAGTGGCCGAACTCCTCGATGGCCCTGTTTTCGAGAACTTTCAGGAACAGCCCGAGCAGGGATTCGAGCCTGACGAACTCGCCGAGCAGGCTCAGGGCTGACTCAGCCTCTTTCGGCTGCTGCCAACCGGAGAGCGCGGCTTCCGTTCCCTCGACGACCCGAAAGCTGATCAGCCAGGTCATGCCGGCGGCCGAAACGGGCTTCCACCAGCGGCCGGCGAAATGCATGCCCGCATGGGCCGTCGACAGTTCGTCGGGCAGTTCGGTCGGAGGAAGCGAGCCCCGGCCATCGTGACCACGCCAGGTGCGGCCCCAGGGGAACCAGACCTGGACTTCCCCGCCGACACCGGCGATCGCCGCAGTCAGCTGCGCCAGCACGGTTTTCCAGACTTCAGAGATCGAGCTGAGTTCGAGTGGTTTCATCGTTGCGCCCTCCCAGGTTGATACCGCATGCAAGCCCCTGGCATTTCGAAAAAGCATAACGCGCCCCGTCCCCTCAAGGCAACTTCTTCCAACCCTATCGATTCCTGCAGAATGATAACCATCCGTTCGCCCTGAGCTTGTCGAAGCCTGTCCTGCCGCCTTCATCGCATCCACTGTCATTCACGTTCTTTCTCGTGAACCCAGGCAGGAAGTGATGCACTTTCCCTGATGCAGCAGCCCGCACCTCATACCGCCGAGGCCGATTTATGCTATGCTGGGGGACAGGATATTTCATTCACTTCGAATCGAACAATTGCAGGAGATGGCCTTGAATACGAGAACTACGGCATACATCATCACCACGCTCGTTTTATGGGGGCTTATTCCGATATTTGACAAATTGGCTCTGGACGCGAAGAAGATCCCCCCATTTATTGGAATCGGCATTCGCGTTTCGGTCGCCGTTCTCGCCCTTTTGCCACTTCTGTATGCCGCACCCCATCTAAGGGAAGGCTGGAACAGTCTCGGCATGAGGCAGATCCTGGGATTCGCGGCCAGCGGAATTATATCACTAGTTATAGCACAGTATTTCTATTACGAAGCCCTCAGGGACAGTCAGGTCTCGAAACTGTTTCCGCTGCTGTTCGGCGGCGCGCCAGTCGTCTCGATATTCCTGGGCTGGCTCGTCCTCGGCGAAAAGATCTCGGGCATGACCGCGGCCGGCGGTGTCCTGATAACGCTCGGCAGCGTCCTGCTGCTCCTCTGAGCGGGCCTCGAGAGAGGGTCTGCAGCTCATCCTCATCATCCGTGGCATCCACGGATCGATTTCTCGCAGCGAGTCCCTTTCGGTCAGGCATGCCGGTCGCGCACGGCGAATTCCTTGACAGGCCGGAAAGCGGGTGACTATACTGACAGACTGTCTGTATACCAAACGCCGCGCGCGTCAGGAGAGGTGTTCATGAGCAGCAATTTCGAGAATCGGCTGGCCCTCAATCCCGCTCTCATCATCGGTCTCGGGGGCACCGGCAAGCGCGTCCTCATGAAATTCAAGGAGGCGTTTCTCAACAGCCCGCAGATCCGCGAGGCGTTCCGCCACGCCGCCGACCCGCGCCCGACCCTTCCCGATTTCATCGATCTTTTCTGCATCGACACCGACCTGTTCGACGCCAAGGCGCACGAGAAGGTCGAAGGCGCGAAGCTCAAAGAAGAAGAGTATCACCAGATCAACATTCAGAACGCCAACCAGATCACCGGCAACCTCGACACCGACACCTACGGGTATCTCAACGAGTGGTTCCCGGCGAAGCTGAAGCACCATCTCGGCCAGATCAGCCAGGGTGCGCACCAGTTCCGGTTCACCGGCCGGTTCGGTCTGTTCGTCGACATCCAGCGCATTTACCAGCAGCTCAAGGCCAAGATCAGCCGCGTCATTTCGCGCAAGAACGTCAATCAGGAAGACCAGATCGTGCCGTTGACGAACAAACAGGGCCAGATCCTGACCCCCGAGTTCTACGTCGTCGGCTCGCTGTGCGGCGGCTCGGGCGCCGGCATGTTCATGGACATCGCCTACCTGCTGAAGATGGCGTATTACCAGCTGTCCGGCGGCAGGGGAAAGCCGAGCATGGTCGGCATCCAGCTCACGCCCGAAGCCTTCACCCAGATCGCGATCGATCCGAACGTGAACGCGACCGGCCGACTCGAGGCCAACGGCTACGCGTCCCTCGTCGAAGCGTTCTACTTCATGAACAAGGAGAAGTTCCCGCCGACCAAGAGCGCGAAGGACATCCTGACGCAGGACCGCCGCAACAAGCTGATGGTGAACTTCGGGCCGGTCGGCAAGAGCCACGACGCCACGACATTCGGCTCGACCTGCGAGGAAACGCCGTTCGACCAGCTGTACTTGCTCGGCACCAGCAGCCTCGACGACATCGCCACCTACGACACGATCGCCGCCGAGTTCGTGTTCACGAAGCTCGCGACGAACCTCCGCCAGGCGCAGAACTCGATGCTCGACAACGCATCGCAGGTGCTCGGCCAGCTCAGCTCCGATCTCGAGGGCAAGCAGCTCAAATGCCTCAGTACCGCCGGCTACAAGAGCTTCTACTACCCCCTCGACGTGATCATGGACCTGTACACCTACAAGCTGTCGATGGACGTGACGCGGTGGCTCAAGCTTTCGAGCGACAACATCACGATCGACGGCATGGTGAGCGAGTTCGCCGAGTCGAACCCCGACAAGCTCGATCTGACCCCAGACGGCGTGTTCGCGCTTTCCAAAAAGCTGATTCCGCGGGCCCAATACTGGGACAATCCGCAGTTCCACACGATGCGCACCGAGGCCCAGCAGCAGCCGGGTGAGTCGGCCAGCGCCTACATCCTGCGCAAGATCGACGAGATGGACCGGGTCAAGGTCAAAAAAGACGAGATCAAGGGCCGCGTCCGGGTCGAGTTCGAGAAGGTCGCGATCGATGGCGGCAAGGTGC
>JAKJFL010000163.1:0-6900 GCA_022704935.1 Candidatus Rifleibacteriota bacterium | reverse complement strand
AACAGACCCAGAACCTCAAGTAACTCCCCCTGCCGAATACAACAAACCGGCGCCCCGGATCTCCGAGGCGCCGGTCTCTTTTTTTTCTTACTCTGCGACAGGTTCTGCCGGTGAGTGAACCGTGGCTTCTGATACGGATTTTTTCAAACGAAAGAACGTCAGAACGGTGTCGCCGAACAGGCGTTCGTCGGTCTGCTCGAGGGCCGGCTTCTTGTCGAGGCCCAGGTCGTCTTTCTTCTGGCGTTCGATGATGAAGATCGTGCGTTCGTGAAAGAGGGGACAGACGGGAAGTTCGTTCAGGATCGGCTCGAGCAGGCCTTTCAGATAGGGCGGGTCGATGCAGACGATATCGAACGGCTCGAGCGGCCGGCCGCGGAGGAACGAGAGGCAGTCCATCCGGAACGTTTTTCCCCGGTCGGCGAGCCTGGTCATTTCGAGATTCTCGCGGATCGCCGTTATGCAGTCGTTCGACATGTCGACGAATGCGGCATACGCGGCACCGCGGGAAAGTGCCTCGATGCCGAGACTTCCCGAACCGGCGAACAGGTCCAGAAACCGGCAGTCGGGAATGCGGGCGGCCAGAATCGAGAACAGCGAGCTTTTCACGCGGTCCATCGCCGGGCGGGTTTTCCCCCCCTTGGGCATCTTGAGTTGACGGCCTTTGGCCAATCCTGAGATGACGCGCATCTGCGGTCAGCCCCCTTCCATGAATGTTTCGAGCCGGTCGCCGAAGCTCTCGCGCATGCGGGTGGCGAACCAGTCGCGCGTCTCGTCGGGCTCGACGGTGAGCAGCTCCAGGGCGCGATTCCGCGCCTTCTCGATCAGCTCCGGGGTCATGCGGTGGGAAAATGCGGGGTGGGCGATGCCGCTCTGACGCGTTCCGGCGAGATCGCCAGGCCCTCTCAGACGCAGGTCCTCGGCGGCGAGTTCGAAGCCGTCGGTCGTGCCGGCCACCAGGTGGAGCCGCTCGTTTGCCTCGCCGTCGGCGCTGATCAGCAGACAGGTCGAAGGGCGTTCACCCCGGCCGACCCGCCCACGAAGCTGATGCAGTTGGGAAAGCCCGAATCGCTCGGCGTTCTCGACCACCATCAGCGTCGCCGCCGGAGCATCCACGCCGACTTCGATGACCGTCGTGGCGACGAGAACGTCGATCTGCCCCGCGTGAAACGCTTCCATCACGGCCTGCCGGCGTTCTGATGCGAGGTCGCCGGTCACAGCCGCGACGGCCGCATCGGGAAACGTCATCTGGAGCCGGGCGACAGCCTCGCGCACCGAGGTCGCCGCGAGCTTTTTCGATGTTTCGATGAGCGGGCAGACGTAATACACCTGCTCCCGTCGTGACACGGCGGCGCCGATGTACTGAACCGCTTCTTCAGGGGTGCCGAGCAGGAGCGTCGTGACCGGTTTCCTGCCCGGCGGCATCTCGCGGATGATACCGACGTCGAGGTCCCCGTAGATGGTCAGCGAAAGGGTGCGGGGAATCGGCGTCGCGGACATGAGCAGCAAATGCGGCGTCCGTGCGCCCGCCTTGGCCGTGAGCGCGCGGCGGTGGTCGACCCCGAATCTCTGCTGTTCGTCGATGACGCAGAAGGCGAGGTTCGGAACGGCGACGGCGTCCTGGAAAAGCGCGTGAGTGCCGAACAGGTAGCGGAGTCGCCTGTCCGACAGCTTCGCGAGCAGTTCCCGGCGTTCCTGGGGGCGGAGTGCGCCGATAAGTAGATCGGCCTCAGCCGCGGCGTCGGGAAAGAAGGAGCGGAACCGTTCCAGGTGCTGTCTTGCCAGGATCTCGGTCGGGGCCATGAACACGCAGGTGGCGCCGGGCTCGTGGCGATCGACGTGGTGTCGCATGGCGAGGAAGGCCACAAGCGTTTTTCCCGATCCGACGTCCCCCTGGAGCAGGAGATTGAGCGGCGGACTGCCGGCGCCTCGCCGAAGCCCCTCGAGCATTCTGCCGAGCGCCAGGCTCTGGTCGCCCGTCAGCCGGAACGGAATGGGATACCCAGGCTCGGCGGGGAGGGGGACTGCCGCCGTTGCGGGATCCGGGCCGAGGATGCCGGTGACACGCTTGCGCCTCTCCCAGACGGCCATCTGGAACAGCACCTGGTCGAAGAAGGCCGCCGTGTGGCGCGCGTGGTCGGCGGCTTCCTGCGTGCGGGGCCAGTGAAAATCGAAAAAAGCCCGCCGGAGTCGTGGAAAAGGGCCGGTCTCGAGCAGGTTCGGGAAACTCGCGGACCAGTCGATTGACGAGAGAGTGCGGGCGATCAGCTGGCGGAGCTGCCTTCCCGACAGCCGGGCCTCGGAAAGCGCTTTCCCGCAGGAATAGACGGGGGTCAGGGCGCCGGGAACGGGCGCGATTTCAGCGGGGTCCTCGAGCTCGAGCTCGGGGTTGTCGAGGATCGCGGTGCCCTTCATCTCGACGGCGGTGCCATACAGGTAGTAGGCCTTGCCTGCTACGAGCGTCTTGACGAGATACGGGCGGTTGAACCACCGGGCCCGCACGACGGCGGTTCCGTCGTCGAACTCGGCCCAGACAATCGAGAGGCCGGCGCGTGGCCTGCTTCCCCGGAATGATTTCACCACGGCCCGGAACGGGCCCTGCATGAGGCGCTCCGGAAGTAGGTCGCGGAGCGGCCGGACGCGGGTGCGGTCCTCGTATCGGCGGGGCTGGAGCCGGAGAAGGTCTGTGACGGTGTGGAGACCGGCGCCGTGAAGTGCTTCCCCGCGCTTCGGCCCGATCCCGTGCAGGAGACTGATGTCCGTGTTGAGAGTGATATTATACTGTGTGTTATTCTTTGGGCGCATCTGCCGGGGACCTGCGGGGGAGATAGACGGCGGCGATCGGTTCCCGCCGGGTTATTTCTGCTCGAACAACTGTTTGAGGACCATATAATCCTCGCACATATAAGCCAGTTCCCAGCCGTTTCGGCCTGCCTCGTCGAGGAGATCGCCGAGCTTGTCGAGGAAATCGTCCCCTCTCATTTTCGTCAGGTCGTAGGTTTTATAGTTCCAGAACCGGTTGGCTTTGACGAGTTGCATGGAATCTCTCCTTGGGTTGATCAGGACTCTTTGAGCGTCGATTTCACGAACAGGTAGCTCTGCATGAGAGCCTTGAGCGATTCTTCCTGGTTTGGCGACTGGGCGCATGCCTTGAGCGTCGCGTCGAATGCCTTGAACGCGTCGGCCGACCGCGATGTGGCCTGCAGACAGTAGGCGAGCAGGAGGTTCGACTCGATGTCGAGGGGGGAAAGCGAGATCGCGCGTGTGAGGACTTCCGTGGCCTGGTCGAAGTTGCGGGCGTGCAGATGGAGCATCGCGAGCTTCTGGAACAGCACGGGGTTGCGGGGCGAGAGCTCGACGGCCTTGGTCAGGAGTTTGATGCTCTCTTCGGTGCGGCCGCCGAACTGGAAGATCTGGGCGAGGATCAGATAGGCGCCAAGCAGTTTCGGATACAGGGTCAGGGCCTTGACGAGATGATCGCGGGCCTTCTGGAAATCTTTCTGGAAATACGCGATCGTTCCGAGGTTGTAATGCGCCTTGACCAGGTTGGGCTGCTGGGCCAGCGCCTTTTCATACAGCGGGGCGGCTTCGGCGAAGTTTTTCCGGATGTACTGCAGGTTCGCGAGGCCGAGAATCGCCTTGAAGTTGTCGGGCTGGGCCTCGATGATCGAGGTGTAGATCGCCATCGCCTGCTCGAATTCGCGGGCGTTGACGGCGTTCGCTGCCTGCTCCAGTTCCTGATCGAAGGTCTCGATGGGCGGTTCGGGGGCCGGAACCGCAGGCTGGAGCGGGGCAGGGGCCGGTTCCGCCGGTGGTGTCGGTCTTGCTGGCGGCTGGGCCGTCGGTGGGGCTTCCGGTGCGGGTTGTTCGGCGGGCGGGGTTGGAGCGGCGGCGGCCGATTCTGCTACACCCGGTTCGAGCAGTTCGGCGACGAGGGTGTTTACAGAGGTGTTGACGGACGGGTCATTGCTGAGGGCCGTTCCGATTTCACCGAGGACGTACATGGCCGACTGGCGGTGCCGAAGCTCCGAATGGTTCAGAAGCTGGTGAAGGTTGTCGAGGACGCTGTATTCGTTCCAGCTCCAGAGGGCGCGGATGGCGTTCGTCTTGATGCGGTTGTCCTCGTGCGACAGCAGGCGCTTGAGGAAAGCGATGAGCTTCTGGGGCGGGGCCGATTTGTTGAGCTTCTGGAGCGCCTCGATCGTATTGGAGACGACGCGACTGTCGGGATCTTCGAGAAATTTGAACAACAGGTCGCTGTACAGCGGGTCGGCCGTTTCGGCGATACAGCTGATGAGGGTCGCCTTGACGATGGGGTTTTCCTCGCGGTCGAGCCGCGGGACGAGCAGATCGGGAATCGATGCCGGGGAACAGCGGACGATTGCCTGGACAACCTGTACGCGCACGTCATAGTTGGGGTCGTCCAGGAGCGGCGTGAGAAGCTTGACGGCGTCGGGAGACTGGAGTTTTTTGAGCGCGTTAGCCGCGTTCCGCCTGACGTCGGCGTCGTCGTCGCGGAGCGCCGTTGCCAGCTTCGGGATGAAGCGCACGTCGTGGATCTCGCCGAGCGCGTAGGCGGCCGAGGCGCGATACAGTTTGTCGGCGTGGGTCAGCATCTGGTTCAGGGTGTCGGAGACGTCGAAGTCGCCGAACTTCCAGATGGCCTTCGCCACGTTCGCCCGGACGCGGTTGTTCGGATCGTCGAGATAGGGTTGTATAATGCCAACAATAGAACTAGACTTGAGGCCCTCGATGGCTTCGATCGCGTTTGCCCGCACGCGCGAATCTTCATCGCGGAGGGCCGCCTGGAAGATGGGGAGCATGCGCTCGTTCGACATCATGCCGAGAGCCATGATGATCGAGGCGCGGATGCGGGGACTCTTGTCCTGGGCGAGAATTCTTTTCAATAGTGGAGTCGATAGATTGTTCTTGATCTTGCCCAGGGCGTTGATGGCCGAGATGATGGCTTCCTCTTCGAAGAAAATCTTGCCGCCGCCGCCCGCGGCCGTCCCGCCGGAGATATTGGTGTCGGCATACTCGTTAAGGGACTCCATCAGCACGTTGAAGGCTTCCGGGCTCTTGATCATGCCGAGCGCCTGGGCGGCGTTGAAACGGACTTCCTGCTGGGAGTCGTTGAGTGCCTGCATCAGCAGGGAAATGGCCCGCGAACTTTCGATGTTGCCGAGCGCGAGCGCCATGAAGTCCTGGATGTTGTCGCTCTCGAAGTTCTCGAGCAGGAAGTTCGTCGCGCGCTCGCACTTGAACTTGGAAAGCGCGATTGCCGCTTCCCTGCGAAGCCGGTATTCGCCGATTCTGAAGCCGGTGATCAGGGTTGCGAGAAGGGGGCGGAGCCTGGAGAGCAGTTGATCGAGCTGAATCGTCGCCATCGGGGTGGTCCTGGTATGGTTGGAATGTCGGACGGAACAAAGTCTATCACGTCGGCCGATTCCTGCATAGCCGCGGAGATACTCGTGCTATACTGCGGGAATGAGTGCCGGAACAAGTTTGTACGAACTGTTGAAACTGACGTTCGAGCGCCGGGGTTCGGATCTGCACCTGAAGGTCGGCCAGGCGCCCGCCATCCGCGTCGACGGGGTCATCGAGCATCTCGACGCGGCGAGGTTCACGAAGAACGAGTTCGCCCGGGTTCTCGAGGCGATCCTGACGGAAGCCCAGGCGAAGCAGTTCGCCGAGACGAACGAGCTGGATTTCGCCTATTCCCTCGAAGGTGTCTGCCGGTTCCGGGTGAATCTCTACCGCGACATCAACGGCGTCGGAGCGGTTTTCCGCGTGATCCCGTTCAAGGTGATGAGCTTCGACGAGATCGGCCTGCCGCTGGCGGCCCAGAAACTCATCGAACAGCCCAACGGCCTGATCCTCATCACCGGCCCGACCGGCGCCGGCAAGACCTCGACCCTGGCCAGCTATCTCAGCTACGTGAACGCCCAGGCGCGCCGCCACATCGTCACGATCGAGGACCCGATCGAATACCAGTTCGAAGACGGCCTCTCGATCTTCAACCAGCGCCAGGTCGGAAGCGACTGTCTCGGCTTCTACGAGGGCCTCCTGACCGTCCTCCGGCAAGACCCGGACATCGTCGTCGTCGGCGAGATGCGCGAACCGAGAACCATCGCGCTGACGCTGAACGCGGCCGAAACAGGCAAGCTAGTGCTGGCCACGCTCCACACCACGTCGGCGGTGCTGACGGCCGAGCGCATCGTCAACGTCTTCCCCGAGAACCAGCAGCGGCAGATTCTGCACCAGCTTGCGACCGTTCTGCGCGGCGTCGTCTCCCAGACGCTGCTGCCGAAATCGGATGGCGGGCGGGTCGCCGCTTTCGAGGTGCTGATCAACACCTCGGCGATTCGGTCGCTGATCGGTGAGGGCAAGATCCACCTGATCCCATCGTTCCTCGAAACCGGCTTGGAGTTCGGAATGACGACGCTGGAAATGTCGCTCGCTTCGCTCGTCAGGCAGAACAAGGTCCGTGCCGAGGACGCGCTGACCGCGGCGCCCAATCCCGCTGCCCTGCGCAAGCTGCTGGGCGGAAAGGAGTAGCGCCGGATGTTGCGTATACACCGATATTTCGACACGGCTCTCGCGCGAAAGGCCTCTGATCTGCATCTCAAAGCCGGCAGTCCGCCGGTTCTGCGCATCGGCGGCCGGCTCGTGACTCTTTCCGAGGAGCCTCTCGCGCACCAGGAGATGCCGAACCTCGTTCTTCCGCTGATGGATACGCGTCAGCAGGAGTTTCTCCGCGAGACGATGGAAGCCAACTTCATGATCGCCTACCGCGACCGCGTCCGGGTGCGCGTCTGTGTCTTCCGGCAGCGCGGCTGTCTCTCGGCGGCGTTTCGGTTCATTCCGACGCGCGTTCC
Source organism: Candidatus Rifleibacteriota bacterium (assembly GCA_022704935.1). Classification (GTDB taxonomy): domain Bacteria; phylum Muiribacteriota; class Ozemobacteria; order Ozemobacterales; family Ozemobacteraceae; genus MWAR01. The sequence goes on along the minus strand of JAKJFL010000163.1, from coordinate 25 downwards.
GAGCATCGACAGTCTCAAACTGCCG
>JAKJFL010000162.1:0-6902 GCA_022704935.1 Candidatus Rifleibacteriota bacterium | reverse complement strand
GCCAATCCGACGGCCAGCAGAATGCCACAGACGATCAGCGTTTTGCCGCCCCAGGCGAACCGCGAAAACCCGAAGGCGGCGAGGCACATCAGACCCAGCAGGTCGGTGAGGCGCTCGGCGAGCACGATGGGTGCGGTGCGGGAAACGGGGATGCCGTATCGATTGCGCAGCAGCAGGGATTTCACGACCTCACCCAGCTTGCCCGGGCTCAGCACCATCACGAACGAAGCGAAGAAGACCCACAGGCTGTCGCGCAGGGCGATTCGCACCCCCAGCCGGCGCAGAAAATACTCCCATTTCGCGAACCGCAGCAGGTAGTTGAGGCTGACGAACGTGAGAATCACCGGAATCAGGCGGTGAGGGAACGCCGCCAGCGCCGCCGTAACGCGGCCGAGATCCGTGAGAAGCACGGCAAGGCCGGCGAGGATGCACGCCGCGACGATCGCCCAGCCACCGGCGCCGCGGAGAAGCTTCATCGGATTCATACCGGTGCATCATCGCAGATTCAACAGCTCGAAGCAATCTTTCCTGTGCTACCATCACCCCCATGATGGCGGACAAGACCAGAGTGGCTCCGGAAGGGAACCAGAAGGGCAGGCGGCGAGCGCTGGCCTGGGCGGCGGTGTTTTTCCTCGTCGTTTTCGTCCTTCCGGCGGCGGGGTTGTGGCTCCTGACGGAGCGGTTCGAGGCATCGGCCGAAACCGCGCGCGAGGCAGAGTGCCGCAAGAAGGCCCGCGAGCTGGTGATGCGCCTGAGAAGTGCCCTCGACCGCAACGTCGTCATCACCGAAAAACTCGGCCTGTTCCGGCATTCCGTCGTCTCCGAGCGGCGCGGCCGCCAGCTCGATGCGGCATCCGCCGGCAGGCACGACGAGGCTCTCAGGCGCATCTTTCCCAGGGATACCCAGATCCACTGGTTCGACGCCTCCGACCGCCTGATCGCGATTCCGGGGCGTCCCCTGCCGCCCGGCCAGCGCGCCTGGCAGGCGTTTCTGAAAGCCGCCCGGGACGATGAGAAAACCCTCACCACGGGCGAAATGACCCTCGCCCAGGGGTTCCTCAAAAAGACGTTCGGCGGCATCGCCACGCTGAACTATCTCCGCAGGTCACGCGCCCTGGCGACCGAGGTGTTCATCAGGGGAAAGCTTCACTCGATCGCCGTCATCACCTTCAACTCCCGCCGGGCCGACCCGTCGACACCAGTGAAACGCAGGCTCGGAAGCTGCATTTTCATCGCCCCGCTGTACAAAGCGAAACAGGACTGGGAACTCGAGCGCGCGATGCGCATGCTTTCCGGCCCTGAAACGGCCGTCGGCGGTATCCGACAGACCACCGGCGAAGGCCCGGCGGCGGAGCCTCTCTCGCCCGGCATGCTCCACGGCCTATGGGAGCTCCTCGAAAAAGGACAGTCGGTCTATTCGTCAGAGGAGTGGTTTGTATACTCACAAGTATATGACAAGGACACTGACCTGATGCTGACCGTCGCGATCCGGTTCCCGGAAAAGTCGCAATGGATCACCACCGCCACGATCGCGTCCCGGGCCGGCCTCGTGGGGGGCGTCCTTGCCGCGGGTCTCGCCCTGTTCCTTCTCGGGTCGGGCTGGTGGCGCCCCAGGGTCAGTCTCGAAAAGAAGTTCAAGATCGCCGCGGCGGCACTGACGCTGCCTTCGCTGCTCGCCATGACCCTGCTGGGCTTCGAGCACCTGAACCGCCTTTCCCAGAGCCGCACGGACAATCTTCTGAAGCAGCTCGAAAGCAATCTCTGCGGAATAGAGCAGCGGCTCGCTTCCGAACTCGGCCGACTCGAAAGCGAGCTGCTCGCGATGGTCAATCACCTGACCCCGGCAGCCGTTTCATCCGAAGCCGAGTTCGACGAGCTGCTGGCGCCGTTCAGGAATTTCGGCCTTTCCAGGGCCGTGGTGGTGTTTCGTGACGGGCGCTCCTACGAGTATCACCTCGCAGACAGCAGGGCCAGCTGGGGAATTCTCGATGCGATCGGCAAGCGGACGATGGAGTATTACGGGTTCAAACCGCCGAAAAGGCCGAATGAGCGTCCATTTCCGCCAGAGTTCGAGATCCTGTTTCCGAAACAGGGCTTCACGGGCCAGGCCAGAACCATGTTCAACAGGCTCAATCCGATCCAGTTCGCCAACCAGTCGACCGTCATTTTCCAGACATTCCTGCGCTCGCAAATCGACAACAGGCCGCTGGGCTTTTTCAGCGCGCATTTCGACCACCTGAACCTGAACGCGAAGATCATGGAGCGGGCCCTGAACGACCTCCGGAGATGCGGTGCCAGCCTGGCCGCCATCGGTGACATCCCGGCGACGCCCTTCTTCACAGGAACAAATGCGGCCCTGCGCAAGATTCTCGACCTGGTGCGGTTCACCAGCCAGAACGTTCAGACCACCCAGGAGATCCGGAACCGGCAATGGCTGGTGCGGGCACGGCCTCTCAAAGGGATAGACGCCGCCGGCATCTCGCTGGTGCGCGCCGACCTGAAAGACCCGTCATGGCCTGCGACCGCAGCAATTCTCTCGATGGTCGTCTGCGGGGGCGTCCTCGCCTCATTCTGGGCGGTGAACCGCCTGCGGAGCCTGCTCATCGAGCCACTGTCGGCTCTTCTCGAGGCCGTGAAACGGGTCGAGGGTGGCGACTACCGGACTCGCATGATGTCGACCGCCGACGACGAGCTCGGAGTGCTGATCCGGAGGCTGGCCGTCCTCATCCAGGGTCTCAGGCACAAGGCTCGCATGACGCCGTTTCTCCGGGCCGATCTCGTCGAGAGCGCCGCGGCGCACACACCAGACGCCGGACGCCGCCAGCAGCTGACGGTCCTGTTTGCAGGCCTGCGCGGGTTCGGCAGCATCGAAGCACAGCTTCAACCGGAGGAGGCGATGGGGCTGATGAGCAGGTATCTCGGCCTCTGCGAGACTGCCGTGAAACGCCATGGCGGGGATATCGACAAGTTCATCGGCGACACGGCGATGGCGATATTCAGGGAGCAGCCGGGCTCGCATCCGGCCGGGCTCCGGGCCGCCAGGGCGGCCATCGAGATCGGCCTCGGGATGGACCGCTGGATGGCGGATGACGCGGCGTTCGCGGGAGTACAGCTCCGGCATGGCGTCGGGTTTGCCTCGGGAACGCCGGTCCTCGGCCATATCGGCTCTCTTCGCAAACGCCTCGATGCGACCGTGATCGGCGATACCGTGAACCTCGCCGCGCGTCTCGAAAAACTGGCCGGGCGCGACGCGAATCCCCGCATTCTCACGACCGCATCAACCATCGCGGGGCTGGAAGCGGACATCCTCCCGGTGGCGACGTCGATCCAGAGCGTTCGCGGAAGGCAGGAATCGGTCGAGGTGATCGGGATCAGGAGACCGGATGATGCCTGAGAACCCGCTTCCGAGAAGCCGCAGTATCTTGTTTCTCGCGGTCCCGATCCTGTTCCTGATCGGCTGGTACTGCCTCGACGTCATCGAGGAAAGCCGCGAGCGGGCGATCCGCGTCCAGCATATCGATTCGCTCAGGAACATCCTTCCCCTGATGCGGGAACGTCTGACACCGCAGAGCCTCGCCCAGGAGAAAATGCTCGCCGGTCTGTTTCGAGCGCGGGATCTGGACGGGAAAACCGCGAGCATCATCGTCGCCCGATGGCGCAGGGCGTTCGGCCGAAATATAAAGTATGCGATATGGAACAAGGATTCCGTCCTGCAGGCCTCGTACGGTTTCACCCCGAAGGATCTCGACGCCATCCTCTCGATCTCGAACGCAAGACGGGGCCTGGAACCCGGCGAGCCTGTTTTCCGCGACAAGCCCATGTCGTTCTGGCCTGCCGTCGAGCATCTCTTCTCGAAGACAGTGAATCCCCTGGGAAGAAACCCCATCAGCCTCTCGACCTCGAAATTCATCGGCAGAACGGGCCAACTGCTGATGGGCCCCTGGTTCCCCGACATGGTGTTCGACTGCGAAGCGACGAAGGACCTGGGCCGAGCATCGGCTACGCTTTCCGTCGCACCGTCTCCCTGCGCTGGCATCATCGCCCTCTTCGTCCCGAACCGGGAGATCCGCACGTCCCGCTGGCTGAAAAAAGCTCTCGATCTGCCGGCGTCGGACATCGGAGCCCCGCGGATTCACCTGCTTTCCGGGCGGCGCATGCTTTCGGGTAACGCGGGCGTTCCGGGATTGTCGGCCGGGCTGGCGCGCCGGATCGCCCTCGAGTCGGAATCCCTTTCCGAAGGCACCCTGCTCGACGAAGGGATGACGGGCGTCGCGTTCGTGAAAAAAGCCGGATGGCCGGACGCGGTCGCGCTGCACGTCCGGGAGATGGACCGCCCGTTCCGGCTCGCCCGTTCCCCGTTGATCGCCGCCCCCCTGGCGCTGCTCGCCGCCGTCATACTGCTGGCCGCCAGATTCGAAGCCGGAGGGCAAGTTGCAGCCGGCCTTCTGCGCCAGTGCATGCTCATCTGCGCCATCGTCAGCGTCATTCCAGTGAGCGGTCTCATCTGGACCGGCCTCATAGGCAGCCAGAGTCGTTCCGACTCCCGGCGTTCCGATGTGATGCAACGCCTCGTACAGCGTCTCGAACAGGTCGAGGCCGGACATGCATCCTATATGAGCACGCTGGTCAAGCCTGTGAGGAAATTCATCGAGGATCCCGGATGGCGCAGGGGTCTACTGCCTCCCGACGTCATTGCGTCCGCTCTCCCGAGACTCGGCGCTTCGTACATGCAGGCCCTGTATGTGTTCGAAAACAACGGCGCATCCCATCATCTGCCGACGGGCCCGTTCGACGCAGCCGACAAGAGCAAGGAGCAGGTGCGGATACTTATCACCTCGCTCCTGCAGTTCGTCCAGTCGACGATTCTGTCGGATGGTTCTTCGGAAGGCGATCAGCGGCAGAACCTCCATCTCGATCTCAAGGGCGGCATGGTGTATGACACCATGGCGATGGCGATCGGCCCCGAAAACATCTACCAGCAGTCGGTCACGTTCGACCGGCTCGTGCCGTTCCAGTTGTTTCACGAAACGACCTCGGTCATTTTTCACCAGGTCCTCGATGAAACCCTCAGGTCGACCATGTTCCTCTTTGCCGTCATGAACAGAAAACTCCTCTGCCAGAAGGAAATCGCCGAAATCATCAACGGTCATACCCGCTCCGCGACCGCCCCTCCTCCGCTCGTGCTGGCGCAGGATTCCGAGCAGGAATGGCCACTGACCTACCCGCTCTCTCAAACCATGGATCCGGCGATGTATTTACTGCTGCGCCGCGTGAAGGAGGAGGGAGGAAATATTCAGACCCGTATATCACTGCGGGGAACTCCCTGTCACGTCGTGGCAAGGCCGCTCGCCGGCATGGATATGATCGGGGCTGCCGTGGAGCCGGTCGATCGGGAAAACGGCCTCTCGGTGCCGGCGGGACTCTTCGCTGCCGCGTATCCCCTCATGATCGTCACCCTCGCCCTCATCCTCTTCCGGTCGTTCTTCCTGAGCCCGGTCGCCGAGATGCGCAAAACGGTCGAGGCGATCGCGGCCGGCGATTACGAACGCCGCCTGCCGGTGCTGACGGATGACGAGATCGGCAGCCTGTGCCTCAGCTTCAATGCCATGGCACGCGACCTGGCCGAGAAAGAATTCCTGCGCCGGTTCATCTCGGATCTGACGATGCAGGCCGTCGCCGGCCGCCACCGCCAAACCGCCACCCGCCTTTCCGCCACGGTGATGTTCACCGACATCCGGGGCTTCACCACGATGTCCGAGAGCCAGCCGCCCGAGAAGATCACGGCGATGCTCAACGAGTATCTGACCCGCATGGAAGCGGTGATCGAAGCGCACGGCGGCACGATAGACAAGTTCATCGGCGATGCGATCATGGCCGTCTTCCTCCCCACCCACGGAATGGCGCCGTCGGGCGAGCGCGCCATCAGGGCCGCGTTCGGCATGCGCCGCGAGCTCGCCGTCTTCAACGCGGCCAGGCGCGCGGCCGGCGAGTTCGAGATTGCGATCGGCAGCGGCATCGCCACGGGCGAGATCCTCATGGGCGTGCTCGGCCGCTCCGACGGCCGTCAGGACTTCACCGTAACCGGACCGACGGTCAATATATCTGCATCTATGGAAAAACGTTCGAAGGAAACGCGCCGCACGCCGATCGTCGCATGCCCCATAACCGTCGAAGCCGCTTCCGCGCATATCGAAGCGGAACTCCTTTCCGGAGCATACGGAAAGCCGGTTGGTTTCGAAGTGGTCTCGATCGCCGATTCCGAGGTATCATTGAATCATTCCGACACCTGACGCGGAGGCTGCACGATGAGCGAAACGAAACGGAACGTCAACATGGCCAGGCCCGGAGAACCATCGGGTGAAAACGGCCAGGGGCACACGATCGTCGGCGGCCGTCCCACGGGCTCGATCGACAGGGGGCGCGGCATCCCGCGAGGCATGGAGCTGCTGATCAAGCGGGCCGCCGTGGATGCGGCGTTTCGCGCCGATCTTCTCGCCCGGCGCGCCGCCATCGCCGATGAACTGGCTGTCCCGCTCGATCCGTCGGAGCGGGCGATGCTGACCTCCATTCCGCAAGCCCAGCTCGAGATCATCATCTCGGGAACGGCCGTTCCCGAGCCCCAGCGTAGGGTCCTCACGGGCGCCTCGGCGGCGGCGATGCTCGCCCTGCTCGCCCAGCTGACCTTCACACCCGTCGCCGGCCGCGCCGACACACCGCCGGCGGATGAAACGAACGGGGAACTCAGGCCAGGCCTGCCGAACGCGGGCGTCTCGGTTTCCGATGACGACGATCGCATGACACGCGGCATCAGACCCGACTTTCCGATGCCGCCCGGCGGTGTCCGCCCCGATCTTCCCAAGCCCCCGAAGCCGGTATCCGCACCGCCCATCACTCCCGACGGG
>JAKJFL010000161.1:0-6940 GCA_022704935.1 Candidatus Rifleibacteriota bacterium | reverse complement strand
GCGGCCGAGCGATGGGCCGAGCCTGAGGGCTTTGGTGATGAACACGTCGGCGATGCGTGAGAGCGTCTTGAGCTTGGTCTCGAGAAAATCGACCTGGATTTTCCGGGTCGTCTCGTTCACGGGGTCTACCTCGAACGCGTGCTTCAGCGTGGCTTTCGCCGGGTGAAACTGCCGTTTGGCGACCAAGATGCGGATTTTCAACTGGAGGGCCGGCAGCATGGAGGGCTCCTGGATTAGAAGCCGCTCGACGGCCGTCAGCGCGGAATCGAAGTCTCGGTCGTTATAGATGGCTTCGATGTGCTGAAGTTCCTGTTCGGGACTGAGCTGCGGCGTCGACGGCATCTCGATCGGTTCCATGGGCGGAAGGGAGAACGTTTCCTTCTCGACGATGTCGTGAAGCCGGCCTGTCGTCTCGATCTTTCGGACGATCTGCCGGAGCTCGGCCGTTTTTTCCTCGTTCTCCATCTGCTTGTAGAACCGCAAAAGGCCGTAATACGCCGCGATGGAATCGGGCAGCAGGCTGACGGCCTTTTCGAAATCCATGCGGCACGCTTCCAGCATCTCTTCGATGGTGCGCTTGTTTTCCTCTTCGAGTCTGATGCGGGCGATCGAGTCGACGGCCTGACTGCGCTCGGCAAAACTCTTCGCTTTCTGTTTCGCGTTCTGGAAGGCGAGGCTGGCTTTGGTGACGAGCTTGTCGTAGTAGGTCTTACGGATATTCCCGAAGACCGTCGTGAAATCCTTGTCATCCGGGACCCAGGAGCAGGCGAGCGACATGACCTCGAAGGCCTGCTCGGGGAATTCCTGGGGATTGAGCTCGTCGAGAATCTGGCCGAGGGAATCACCCGTTGGGGGACGATCGGGGCCGAAGAGCGTCTTGAACATCTCGAGGCCGGAGCGGAAATTGCGATTGCGAAGCCGTCCGACGATTTCGCGAAGAAGGGATTTTGAGGGAGGCGCTGCCATGCGGATCAGAGCCGGAAGTGAATATGCACGGACTTGGGTGACATGACGTCGACCTTTTCGAGCAGGGCTTCGGCAAACCGGCGCTTTTCCTCGAGCGGGAAAAACTCGGCGAAGGTGTTCATATCGTGGAAAATGCGCCTGACATCGGACGCGGCCAGCTTCTGGCCAAGATGCGCCGCCGCCGCTTTCCTTCCTTCGGGAACGGAGAGAAAAGCGCCGATTTCCTTCCAGACGAGTTCTTCCATGGATGAAACCGGAACGGCGGTCGGGCAGCCCGCGGCGCAGGCGAACGAGTCGCCCTCGCGCTTCATCGGAGTGAAACAGAGGCCGCAAAAGATGAACGATTCGAGATACGAGGGGGCTGGCTGTTCCGGCATGCGAGAAACTGTACTCCAAACCCCCGGAGAATGCAACGTCACCCCGGGATCCGACGACCCCGGGGTGACGCATTGCGCTCGGCCCTACTTACCGGGCCGCAGCCACGACAGGATCATCCCAAGGCCATGCCTTCCCGCATCGCGACCGTAATGTGTCAGGTCGCGCAGCGCTTCGCGTCGCAGCAGGGCTGGGACGCGCGGCAGGAGAAACACCCACGCTCCCAGCAGAAGGATGAAACCGGAGACCAACCCCGAAATGAACCCGATGAACAATGTATCAGCGTGCATGGGTCGCATTCCTCCCTTTCACATCATCGTGCCGTCGGTACTGTCGGCAGGAATGCGGGTTCTCTTAACACCGGAATTCCATCGCGAGGTGTACAGAATAATTTTCCCGAAAAAAGCGGAGGGGCGGGTTTCAAACCCGCCCCCCGAGAGAATTGCGAATGGTCGTCAGTCGCGGTTTGATGCGGCGATGTGGATGAGGATCCGCAGAAGGGCGACGAACAGGTTGACGAAGTCGAGATACAGCTCGACCGTCGCGAGGATGTACTCCTCGTCGCGGAACTTGAGCATGATGTTGCTCATGTCGTAGGCCGTGAAGCCCATGAAGAGCACCGCGCTGAGGATAGAGATGCCGAGCCCGAGTCCTGAGCCGCCGATGAAGATGTTCATGATGCCGGCGACGATGACGACGATCAGGCCCGAGATCAGGAACGGCCCGAGACCGGAAAAATCCTTGCCTGTCGACATGACGTACGCGGCGATCGCGAAGAAACCGACCGCCGTGAGGCCGAGCGCCTGCACGACGAGCCACGGGTTGATGGCGTTTGCCAGTGCGACGAGAGGACCGAGCAGCATGCCGTTCATGAACGTGTATCCGTAGAACAGGGCGACGTTCAGGCCTGGCGTGTGGCGGTTCCAGAGCAGGGCGAAATACAGACCGAAGTTGGCGAGGATGGCGAACAGCAGAAAGCCCGTTCCCATCGATTTGCCGAAGGCAGTGCCGAGGGCGGTGAGAATGAGACCGCCGCCGAAATAGGGAAGAACGCGGGACATGAAGGTCGACTGGGACATTCCCGTCCACATCGCCTTTCGCTGCTGCTGTTCAGGCCAGGAGGCTTCCTGCGCGCCTACGCGGTCATGAAATTCCATTTCGTTCCTCCGGTGAGATATGATCTGCGGAGCGTTCCGCCGGTATTCCGAGGATATTGTATCACATTCGGAGACGACGATCGCAACCGCTTGCCAGACGGCGGGCGGGCGGGTAGGGTGGTGGCGGACAATTCCGACCCAATCAGGAGGCAGTATGTACGATCTGGTCATCAAAAACGCTCTTCTCATGAACGGCTATGAAGAATGGCACGCCGACCTCGCGGTGAACGGCGAAAAAATCGAGGCGGTCGGAACTGGTTTGCCCGGTCGAAGAGAAATCAACGCGTCGGGGAAGTGGCTGATGCCGGGTGCGATCGACGCGCACGTGCACATGTCGCTTCCGTTCGCCGGCTCGGTGTCGGCCGATGATTTCGAGAGCGGAAGCCGCGCGGCGGCGTTCGGGGGCGTGACGACGATGATCGATTTCACGGCCCAGCAGGGCGACGAAGGGCTCAGGGCCAGCTTCGAGCGCCGGTTCCGGGCAGCCGACGGGAAGTCGGTCATCGACTGGAGCCTTCATGCCTGTATCGGCCGTCTCACGGCGCAGGTGCTCGATGACCTCGAATGGGCTGCCAGGTTCGGTCTGACGAGCCTGAAGATGTTCACCGCCTACGCGAAATCCGGCCTGATGCTCGACGATGGCGCTGTCTTCGAGGCGATGCGCCGGTGCAGGAGTCTGGGAATTCTCCCGACCTTCCATGCCGAAAACGGGGCCGTCATCGACAGGCTGTGTGACGAGTTCCAGGCGAAGGGCATGACGGGAATCCAGACCCTGCCGCTGACGAGGCCGGTCTTCACGGAAACCGAGGCGGTCCGGCGGATCGCCGATCTCGCACGGGCCGCCGACGCCGCCGCATATATTGTCCATACCTCGTCGGGTGACGGGGCGGCAGAGATCGCCCGGGCGCGACGGTCGGGCGTGAAGCTGTACGGCGAGACCTGCCCCCAGTATCTGACACTTGACGATTCGCTGCTGAAAGGAACAGACGGGCATTTTTACTCCTGCTGCCCGCCGATACGGCCTGTCGGCCAGTCCGAAGAAATATGGAAATATATAAAATCAGGAGATATACAAGTGGTTGCGACCGATCACTGCCCGTTCACCAGGGCGGCAAAAAACACCTGGGGCGGCTCGATCGGCACTCTCCCGATGGGGCTTCCCGGCGTCGAGACCATGCCTGCGCTGTTCCTTTCCGAGGGAAGAAAACGGGGTGTTCCGACCCGACTTCTCGTGCGGGCGATATCCGCGCTTCCGGCGCGCATCTTCGGGCTTCATGGGACAAAGGGCAGCCTGCTCCCCGGAAGTGACGCCGACCTGATGCTGTATGATCCCGCGGCGGAATGGGCGGTGGCGGCCACCGGCCTGCACATGGCGACGGATTACTCGATCTACGAGGGCCGGCCGGTTCTCGGAAAGCCGGTCATGACAATTTCCCGGGGCGAGATCATCGTGGAAAACGGCATCTGGAAAGGAACGCCAGGCCGCGGTCGGTTCATCGGGCGGAAGCGGTTCGACCATTCCTGCGCCCTTCCGGTCGATTGACTTGACTGTACGGCTTTTCGGGCGTATGTACCCGGCACGCTCCGAGTAAGGGGCGATACTTTTGGTTTGATGAAAACAGGAGATGTTCATATGAAGAAGCTGGTTCTTGTCACGGGTCTCGTTGCGGCGCTCATCGGCGGCGTTCCGTTCTCGGCGATGGCTGCCAAGCCGGCCGTCGAGACCAAGGTCAAAGGCGAAATCGTCGAAAAGACCGGAACGATCGAAGTGAAGCAGGCCGAGAAGAACGAAAAATACAACACCGTCACCCTCAAGGCAGGAAACGACGTGTTCAAACTCCTTCCCGTGAAGGGCAACAAGACGATCATGGGCGACCTCGAAAAGCTGGCCGGCAAGGAAGTCACCGTGAAGGGCGAACTGCTTCCCGCCAACGAGAAGCATCCCATGGCCGCCATCAAGGTCGAATCCTTCACCGAAAAGACCGCTGCCGCTCCCGCTCCCGCAGCGGCCCCGGCCGACGCTCCGGCACCCGCCCCTGCCGCCGGCAACTGAGCACATTCGTCCTCACGCACAGGGCGCCCGAATGGGCGCCCTGTTTGCATGTCGGGATCTGTTGAATCCGCGCCTTTTCTCAGGCGTTTCGCCGCAGAAGGAGCAGGGTGATGTCGTCCGCGAGCGGGCCGTCCACACGCCACTCGTCGAGTGTCGCGAAAATGCGTTCGAGGATCTGGCCGGACGAAAGCCCGGGAGTCTCGGCGCACGTTTCGAGCAGCTTCATGAGCGCGGGGTAGCCGAACATTTCGCCGGTCGAGCGTCCCGTGCATTCAATGATTCCGTCGGTGTACAGGAGGACGACGTCACCGGCTTGTATGACGCGCGAGACGGGCTTGCTGGTGCGCGATGCCCGTATTCCGAGGGGTGGAGAAGGAAGGACCATCTCGGAACAACGCTTGTCTGAATGACTATATATCATAGGATATGGATGACCCGAGTTGTCGAACGTGATGGTGTGGGTGACGGGATCGAGGAGGATGCACCCCATCGTCATGAACTTCTGACGCGGCTTGAGCTCCCGGTTGAAGAGGGCGTTGAGACGCGCCAACAGCGGGCCCGGATACCCCCAGCGCGAGATGGTCTCATATTCGACGGTCGCCTTTGCCATGGCCATGGGAAGGGCCGCCGCGATGCCGTGACCGGTCACGTCCCCGAGCACAATCGCGAATTTTCCGTCATACAGACGGACGACATCGTAATAATCGCCGGCGAGATCGGTCGCTGAACGCCGCATGACGCTGATCTCATACCCTTCCGGCGCATCCGTGACGGCGGGAAGAAGACTTTCCTGGACGATACGGCCGTATTCGAGTTCCTTGAACTCGCTCAGAAGGCGATTGAAGGCCGATGCGACGGCTCCGAACTCGTCCGGGCGGCGGAGAGGGATGCGAAACGCCGAGTCTCTGCGGCGGATGGCGCTGATGCCCTCGCCCAGGTCGGTTATCGGAACGATGAACAGCGACGCGATCAGCGACGCCGCGAGAAGAGACAGCACGAGGGCCATGGCTGCAGTGAGCTTCAGTCGGTTACGGATGGGGGCGAGCGCGCGGAGCTGCTCCTCGATCGGCATGAGGTCCGCCAGGATGTAGCTTCCCAGGGCGGTTTCGGGCTTGATCACCGCGCGGTAGATGCCGTCTGCCAGTCGGATCGTCCGGGACAACACGCGACCGGACTCCTGGCTGCGGATGGCAGCGTTCCGCAGGGCCAGACGGTCGGCGCCGGAAATCGCCGGCCGCGGGCGATCGTTCGCGATGCTGCTGCCGTAGCGCATGATGACCGGCCTGGGTGCCGATTCCGAAACCCGTTTCGCGACGAGGGCGTTGATATACCGGCCGTAGATCCATTCGAGCTGGTGCGTCAGGCAGATGAAGGCCGGCCCTGTTGCCTGGTCTGGGTAGACGTCCCAGAACCAGAGGGTGGGGTTCGTACCCATTCTGAACGTCCAGACCTTGCCGCGCGAGCGCAGCATCGAGGCGAGACCCACGTCGTCCGACGAGAGAATGGCTTCGCCGATGAGTTCCGAGGCAGTCACCTTGTCCGCCTGGAGACCGCGGGCGGGAGCATACCGGCGGACCGCGGTGCGGCTGAACATCTCGATCGCCTGGTTGCTTCCCTTGACCTGGGCATCGATCGTCGAGAAGAGGGGCTTGGCCTGGTGGTCGCGGACTTCGAGATCCTGGAACGCGTCTTGTTCCTGGAGCTTCGACAGCATCGGACCGAGGGATTCGATGCGGCCTTCACGAATGGCGGGATGGTCGCGAAGCCGCTCGGCGATGACGCGGAACTTCTCGAGGTAGGAGGAAACCCCGTGCTCGTAGCGATGGAGACGTCCGAGAGCCTGTCGGTCAGATTCGACGGTGAGAACCTCGATGCGATCCATGACGCCGATGCCGCCGATGATCGAGGCGAGGCCGAGCGGAAGGACCGTCGCCATCACGAACAGAAGGGTGAGCCTGAGCCGAAGTGGAAGAGCCTCGATCAGACGGATGATGTCCGGCCCGGGCCGGATGCCCGCGCTGGCGAACAGCCACGCCAGCAGAAGCAGGGCCGACACCGCCGACGCCGTGATGACGAGATTCCTGATCGCAGGCGCCGAGGACCCGGCGGGAACGGGGGCGGCGACGCACCAGACCAGCTCCTGCTGGCTCTGACAGAACACCCATTCGAGGTCAGCGTGCCTGACCTGGAGACGGCCGGTCGAGCGGCATTTTTCCCAGGCTATCTTCATGTCCTGATCCGGGGTGTTCGGGGGTGGGAACCATCGGTCGTTCCCGGGGAGGGCGAAGCCGGACCAGGTCATGCCGGCTCGCTGTCTGACTCGTCTGAAGCGGTCGGCGGCCTCGGGAACCCGATGGACGAGTGCGAACAGAGACGTTCCATCGGGATA
>JAKJFL010000160.1:0-6989 GCA_022704935.1 Candidatus Rifleibacteriota bacterium | reverse complement strand
AGCGGTGGAACTCGGCAGGGATCCCCGTGGCGCATGGCATACGACGGATATTCGTTCCCGCGTCTCTGCAGAAATGTCTCTGCGACGACGAAATTGTCACAGCCCGGCGGCAGGTTGATCAGCACGACGTCGAAATGCGACCGGAGCTGGAGGAAAAAGTCGCGCAGGGAGGCATCGGACAGCAGGCGCACCTGGTCTTTCAGCTTGAACGCTGGAAAATACGAGATCTTGTCGGTGGCGGTGAAGACGAACGTGCGCCGGAATCGCGATGAACCCTCGATCACCAGGTCAGTCAGGTCGGTGTAGCATTCGAGCGAGACAGACCGGGGGAGGACGCTGCGGAACAGGTTCGGGAACGGCGTGTTGGCGTCGATAACCGCGACTCGTCGGCCTTTCGACTGTAGGTAGACGGAGAGATGGGCGACAATGCTCGATTTGCCTGAGCCGCCGCGAATCGAGCCGAAGATGAAAACGGGTGTGAGGAACGGGGTGGTGCCCATGTCGTCACAATAGTAGCATACCCCGCTTCATCGTGAAACAGGGGGTACGCGGGAAGAATCAGATCTGGATGACGAGCCCTTCGTACGCCGCCTGGGAAGACGGGAACTCTGATTTTGCGCGTTTCTCGATCGCATCGATCACGGCATCGTTGTGAAGGGGATCGTGATGCGTGAGAACTAGATGCTTCACACCGGCGCTCTTTGCGAGCTTCGCGCCTTCGACCATCGTCGAATGGCCCCAGCCGATTTTGCTCGGGCCGCGACTTCCATGGGCGGAGGGGTTGTATTCCTCGGGGGTATATTGTGCGTCGTAGATCAGCAGGTCGGCACCGGTGGCAAGTTCGAGGAGATTCGCATCGATCGAGCCGTCGGACGGATGCTCGCAGTCCGTGGCGATGACGACGCTGCTGTCGCCGTCCTGAATGCGGTAGCCGAGAACTCCGTTCGGATGGATGAGCCGGCGGGCTGAAATCTGCGCCGCGCCGATGTCGATCGGCTTTCCCTGCATGGGGTTGAAGGTGAGCTTGGCGCTCAGGGTGTTCAGATCGACGGGAAAATAGAAGTGTTCCATCTGGCCGCGGAGCGTCGCTTCGAGGCGATCGTCGACGTCAGAGGCGCCGTAGAGGTGAAGCGTGTTGCACGAGCCTTCGACCCGGCCGCCAGACGCGTCGCGAGAGCCGATGTATGCGGGGGGGAAGAACGGGAAACCTTGGATGTGATCCCAATGGGAGTGGGTGAAGAGAATATGGGCGACGCCCTTCCCCTTGCCGAAATCACCCTTGAGAAGCTCGAGGCCGAGGAGACGGATCCCCGTCCCGGCATCGACGATGATCAACTGACCTTCATTCGTGCGAATCTCGATACAGGTCGTATTTCCGCCATAGCGGATCGTATCTTTCCCTGGAACGGGAACGGATCCTCTGACACCCCAAAATTTTATATACACCGAACTCGTTTCCCTTCTTAACGGCCGAAGTTCAGGGTTCCACCGCCTCCCGCCGTCACTGGCGAAGGGTCAGCAGCATGTCTACGACTCGTTCCAAATCTTCATTGTTATAGAATTCGATTTCGATCCGGCTTTTCGCGCGGCCCTGCCGGATGTGTACCTTTGCGCCGATCAGCTCCTGGATGCGGGATTCAACCTGGCGGACATGAATGTCGCCTGCCTGCTTCCGGGGTGCGGCATTCCGAGGTTTGTTTCCCGGTTGATCGTTTCCAGAGGGCTTTGCATTGGCCAGTTCCTTTTCCGTTTCGTATACCGAGAGGTTCTGGGTGAGAATGCGATCGACCCAGGCCTGGACGTCGGCGTGATCGCGAAGCCCTGCCAGCATCTTGGCGTGGCCGGCGGAGATCTTTCCGCTCGCGATAAGCTGCTGGACGTGGGGCGGGAGCGAGAGCAGCCGCAGGCGGTTCGTGAGGGCGGAACGACTTCGTCCGAGCCGCCGCGCCAGTTCGTCGTGCGTCAGACCGAATTCGAGGATGATCTGCCTGAGCGTCGACGCCTCTTCGACGGGATTCAGGTCCTCGCGCTGGATGTTCTCGATCAGGCCCGCGAGAAGGGTCTGCTGCTCGTTCAGATCACGGAGGACGGCGGGAATCTGTGTCAGGCCGACGATCTTGCAGGCCTGATACCGGCGTTCGCCGGAGATGATCTGATACCCGTCGCCCCAGCGTCGGACGAGAATCGGCTGGAGGACGCCGTTTGCGCGGATCGACTGGGCAAGCTCTTCAAGGGTGTTGCGGTCAAAGATCTTGCGGGGCTGCTTCGGGTTGGGAACGACCTTTTCGATCGGAAGCAGATCGAAAATCAGGCCGGGAGTTTCAACCCGAGACAAAGCTCCGACGTTCTGTATATCGGCATTGATTCCTTCCACGATGAGCCCTTTCAAATAGAAATTCGGTGAATATGAGCCCGTCTGAAAAACCTAACAGAGCCGGCAACCCTTGTCAATCTCGCGAGAGCGCACGTATAATCGCCAACGGAACACACGACGCGGTGGTTCCCTGATGACACTGAAACGCCTGATTATCGGAGGTTAACCATGAATATCTCCTTCCCGTTACGAATCCGTCGCGACGCGGTTGTCGCCGCTCTGTTCACCGCCTGCTCGATCTGGATCGCAGGATCCGGGGCTCCGGCCGTCGCCCAGAACGCGGCGATCCAGATGACCGGTGAATACCAGCAGGCGCAGCAGCTTCTCACCCAGTCGAACTTCGACGGCGCGATCGGTGCACTCCAGAACCTGTTTTCGAATTCCGACCTTGCCGCGGCCGCTCGCGTCGAAATCGGAACGATCAGGATGCGCCAGGCCGAAAGCGAGATGTCGCAGGCGCTCGGCCACTTCCTCGACGCCGCGACGAACATGTCGGAAGGCGTCAAGGCTGGAGGCGTGAAGGGGCCGGACTCGCCCCGGATCCTGTATGATCTCGGCAGGATCTACGAAGAGCGCCTGAACGATTATCCGAAGGCCATCGATGCCTATTCCCGCGTTCTGTCCGAACACCCGAATTTCATGTCCATCGACAAGGTTGTATACCACCTCGCATATTCCTATGAACGTACCGGCAAATTCGAGGATGCGGCGCGGATGTACCGTGAACTCGTCGAAAAATACCAATACAGCTCGTTCTTCCGGGAGGCGCAAAAGCGGATGAAAGCCCTTGCGCCGGGTACGAGCCAGAGCGTTGCGGCGATCGAGGCGCAGGAAAACATTGCCGAAGGTGCGCAATCAGAAGGCCAGAGCGCCCAGGCGAACATGGATCTCGCCGCGATGCAGGCAAAACAGGGAAACTACGCGAAGGCTATCGAGGCATATAAAAAGGTCATCGCCGACTCACCGAACTCGGATCAGGCCCGCGATGCCTATCGATTGATGGCGGGCATGATGGACGAGAAGCAGAAGGATTACAAGAACGCCGCCGCAACGCTGGAAGAGATGATGCAGAAATTCCCGGACGCCCCGAATACCGACCAGAGCCTCTTCAAACTGGGCCGCATCTATGAAGAGAACCTGACCGACTACAAGACCCGCGTCGTCGACGGAACCGTGAGATATCGCAAGAACGACGAGGGGGCCCGCAAGGCGATCGAGTATTACGACAGGCTCACGGAACGATACCCGGATGCCGATGTATCGGCTGAGGCCTTGATGCGCAAGGGCGATCTGTACCGGACTCAGCTGAAAGACTCCGACGAAGCGAAAAAACAGTATGCTGAGTTCCTGAAGCGATTTCCCGATCATGCAGAGGCTGAACAAGTTCGGGAAAGGTTGAACCAGCTTGAAAGCGAATAGCTCATCGAACTACATCCGCTCGTTCGTATCGAAGGCGGCCGGCTTCGCGCTGGCCGCCGCATTGTTTGCGTTGCCTGTGCCGCCCGCTGCGGGTCAGCAGACCGCGGACGCGACCCTGTGCGGACTGTCCGGCACGATGCTCGTTCCCGGCCTCGATGTCCTGCCGCCGGGAGGCGCTCGAGCCGCAGCTCACATCAACGGTGGGGATGGAGTCGACCGGATCGGCTCGCTGAAAGGCGTGTTCGCGTTTTCCGACGACACGGAGATTGCCGTCATGAAGCGGTTTGTCACGGGGTCGGGAAAGAGCCAGTTCGACCCGGTGTTTGCGGCCAAGTACAAGCTGCGCCCCAACGTTGCCGCCGCGGCGGTAATCGATACGACCGACGGATGGAAGGACTCGGTGATGGTGCTGACGGGTCTTCCGGGAAACCGCGTCGTGGTGGGGCTCGGGGCAAATCTGGCCATGGAGGGCACCGAGAAATACGCCCATTTCGGCAGGTATCCCGACAAGTTCTCGCCGGTCGACCCGCTGTTTTTCGTTCTCGGGGCCAGCCTGAACCTCGATCCCGAGACCCAGCTGATCATGGATTACGCCGGCAACGATTTTCTCATCGGATTGCGTCATCACCTGAGTGATGCGCTTGCGCTCGATTTCGGGTATCTTGCTCCGGATAACCTCAACACCGAAAGCAGGTATTCACTGGGAGCCAACTTCGGCTTCTGATCCGTATCCATGGCGATCTACATCTTCAATCTCGCCCTTACCGTCGCATGCACTTGGCTTGCATGGCGGTATTTCGACCTGCAGGAGCGCCTGCAGATGCAGCAGATCCCCGATCTGACCTTTCTCGCGGGCATCTCCGGCATTGTCGATTCGGCCGAGGGGTATGCGGATCCGCACGCGACGGACATGGCGCGCGAGGCCCGGGCGATCGCCAGGCACATGAAGCTCGACGAGCGGACGATCGCGACTCTGCATATCGCGTGTCTCCTTCACGATTGCGGCATGGCGAACCTCCCAAGGGAGATCGTCAAACAGCCGCGGGCGCTGAACGCCGACGAATGGTTCCTCGTGAAGACGCACCCGCTTCTGGGCGAGCTTGCCTTGCGCCGCCACGTGCCGGTGACTGAGGATGTCCCGAGCATCATTCGCTGGCACCATGAAAAATGGGACGGAAGCGGGTATCCAGATCACCTGGTGGGCGACGAGATCCCACTTGCGGCGCGCATTCTCGCTGTGGTCGACGCCGCCGCCTCGATGAAGGTGGCGAGGCCCTATCGGAAGGCTCTCAACCCCGAACAGATTCGGGTCGAACTCGGCATCCAGTCGGGCCTTCACTTCGATCCCGCCGTCGTGCGTGCCCGCGAAGCCGTCTGCTCGGCCGCATCGACGGCCCAGGAGGGCCGCTCATGATCCGGTTCCAGTCGTCCTGGATCCTCGAATCGCTCCCTCCTGACGCCGTGAAGTCAATCTTCCTGCCGATCTCGCCGCGGCCGCACTCCCTCCTGTGGTTCAAACGCCTTGGCATCAGAATGTATGTCAACGATCCCGTCGAGAGCCGGGCCGTGATTCTTCGCGCCCTCCTCGCGAACGGGTATGAGAAGCTGTCCGAACCCAATCGGCGCAAGTTCATTCGGACCCTCGACAAGCCTTTCAGAAAAGAGACGAACCCCTTCATTTCTTGGGAACACAGGCTGTTCGACGCGCAGCAACTCGATTATCTGCACTACTGGCGGGAAGCGGCGTTCGAAATTTCCAAGGCGACCCAGAGCGAACTGTTCCAGGCGGGGGTCTACAATGTCCTCGCCGCCTGGATCACGATGGCGGCGTCGGGAATCGCCCCGTCGGTTCCGCCGGACGAGCTCCTAGACATGATGATCCGCCGCTGTGAGAGTCAGCTTGTCAGCGCAGCCGAAAAAATCTTCTGCCTGAACATGCCGATCGACGAGCTCGGAGACGAAGTCGAGGCTGACCTCTACGTCATACCGCTGACCTTCTACGGCAGGAAACGGCTCGAGAGCGATCACGACGTGATGTTTCACGCCTGGTGCCGTGGAAATGCCGACCTGCAGACGGCGAAGGTCGAGATCGAAAGCGCCAGGAAGGGTTGGATCTACGACTGGAAAACTGGATGCGATGCCCCGACGATGCTCTCCAAGGCCGGAAAAGCCGCCTATGTGGCCATCACCTGGTCGGGAGACGATCTTCCGCCCCTCTGGCACGAGGAGTATGTTGCCGGCCGGCTTCGTGAAATTTTCGCATCGCGGTTCCCGAGATCCGTTCTGAGAATCAAGGCCGCCGACACCGCCAGAAACGATTACGATTACCTGTTCCTTCTCGCCAGGCCGGGCTTCGAGCTCCCGCAGGCGAATACGCCCGACTGGAAACGGGTGGCCGGCGCCCTCTGAATTTTCATTCCTCTCTCTATTTCGTGGTGGGCTGGAATGTGCTACCATGAACGCCATGTCGTTACGATCGGCTTTTCGTACCGTTGTCCCGGCCGCACTCGTGCTCCTGAGCACGTGTGGCCTGTTTCCATCGGTCGCCGCGGCAGCCCTGTTCCTTCAGGGAGAAGACGTCATTGGCCCTGACGGCATCGTCATCTGCGTGAACGAGATCCGGCGCACGCCGTTCACCGGAGGCCTCGGTACCGGTGTGAAGCAGGACAGGGTCGAAATCCAGCTCACGTTCGTGAACACGGGAACCCGTTCGTTCGCGGTCGATCCGCTCAAGGACTATTCCCTTCGGTTGAGCGGAACGTATTCCCCCGCCGCCACGGAGAACGCCGACTGCCTCGCCAGGCCGTTCGACATGAGCCCGGGAACGCAGAGCCGCGGAACGCTGTGCTTCACCGTCGATGCTTCCGATACCGCCGCTCCCCGCCTCGTGATGAAGAACGATCGGGTCTCCGAACTCGCCGTTCTTTGCGACCCGGGTCTCGGCAAACTGATGGAACAGAGCGCGTCGTCGCTTCCGGCGATCGACGGAACCGTGAAACTCGTGAAATTCCTGATCGAGGCCGAACGGTTCGAGGCCGCACGGGACCTCATCGAGAAGGCAGTCGCCGCTTTCCCGGGTGACCCGCGTATCTCTCTTCTGCAGGCGATGGTCAGGCGTCGCCTCGGCGACACCGAGGGAGCGAGCGACGCGATCGCCCGGATAGGCGACACGGCAAGGCTCGAGAAGGAAGACGCG
>JAKJFL010000159.1:0-7049 GCA_022704935.1 Candidatus Rifleibacteriota bacterium | reverse complement strand
GACATTCGCGCCCGTCGTGGAACGCCGATCATGACCGCCGCTGCCGGTCGCGTCGTCTACGCCGGATGGAAACGCGGATACGGCCTGATGGTCGAGGTCGAACATGGAAGTGGGTTCAGGACCGTCTACGCCCACTGTTCAAAGCTTCAGGTCCGGGTTGGATCAATGATTCAGGCCGGTTCGACCATCGGACTCGTCGGATCGACGGGGGTTACCACCGGCTCGCACCTTCATTTCGAAATCATGCGCGGATCCATCCTGATTGATCCGCTGAGTTTCTTCCGCAGAGCGTAAGCATGTGCAAAAGCCGCACGACGTGCGGCTTTTGCAATGCTTTTTCGCACGCATCCCCTTCGGCCTTTTCCTGGGAGCGATGTGCTTCTTTGCGTAAAAAAAATGAATGCCGGCGGTTCGCCGACATTCACTTAGAGACGAATGAAAGACAGGACGAGGTTTTCAGCGTCCTTTCGGAGGCAGCTTGACCCAGACCTGAAGATTTGTCTTCGGGTCTACTCGGACTAATACGTAATCCTGATAGGTTGCAAGTACGTTGTTCGTATGCATCGCTGTACCTCGCTGATGATATCAACGCAAGATGTATGCCACGAGCCTGTTCGCACGCAGGCTCAGGTCCTGTTTCCACCGTTCAAGCCATGAAACGCTGATCTGTGCTGAAGAAAGCCGCCTTCGGGGCGGTCGCGGCGGCTAAGGATGCAACTGCTCTGAAAATGAGCATCTCCATGTGCCGAAACTGATCAGTATGATAACTCGGCAGGCGGATGCGCGAAAATTCATCAGCCCGGAGAACGGGGCTCATAGCCTATTCCGGCGAGCGGTCCTCGTCCTCTTCGAGCTCATCTTCGTCCGTCAGGAGAGCAAGGGGAAGCACATCCCTGTCTCGCGTCTTGCCGTGAATGATGACGGCGGCGCAGACGCCGATGATTCCCCAGATGAGCCATTTTATACCAAGATCGATATGTCGCTCTTCCTCGATGTAGATGAACGGAGACCAGGCTTCTTTGGAGACTCGATACAGCGGTTTTGCCTGATCGAAGACCATGGACGAGACGCCGACGCGCCTCGTCGGATGCGTGCCGCGAACCGCGTTGAGAAAAGCTTTTGAGGCTTCCTCGCCGGAAAGCCCGTCCGTGACGGCAAGGTCGAGCCAGTAAGCTGAACGGAGCCCTTCCTCTGCGTGGGTATCCGCGACGAGGCCGACGAATTCTCGGCTGAGCGACTTTCCGGCGGAAATGAACATCGAAATCGCGATCCCCAGGAGCATCGTCGCGATAAGCTGGACTCGGATCCTTCCGGAGCGTGGCGAACGGTGAACCGGCCGCAACGGCAAACCGTCGATCGGGCGGAACGACGGCCGCGTTTCGGCATTCATGAACCTCTGCATGCGGGAAATCATACCACGCCGTCACGAAGGAAATGAACAAAATCACGGGAAAATCGGGTGAGATAATCTTCCTGATTCGACGTTATTCTGGTAGAATGAGAATGTTAACCCTTCTGAAGAATGACCCGAACGGAGGAAATCTCAATGAAACGAATCTTCGTCGCTCTCGTTCTTGCCGTCCTGATTGCCGTGCCGTCCTTTGCCCAGAAATGGAACGGAATCAAGGTGAATCCCACCGACCAGGTGATGGTGAGCCTGATGACGATGGTCCTATCCGACCTCGACATGTGCGGCCGCTCTCTCACGACAGGCATTGCCGACACGATCACCGCCGTCGGACATCTCAACAACGCCCAGTCGGCTCTCCGGCGCACCCCGCTCGATCCCGCCTACTCGACTCTGATCACCGAGATCCATACCCGTATCGGGAAAATCAAGTTCTACGTCGTCATGAACGACGCTCAGGCAGCCGGCATGCGGATCAGCCAGCTCATCGGCATCATTCGCGGCGTCCTCGGCGCCGAAACCGGCATGGGTTCGGGATACGGCTACGGAACGGGCTACGGCAATCAGCTCGGCACCACCCAGCCGTCACGGCCTTCCGAAGTCCCGGTCGGAACGGGTGGCCAGATCAACGCCCCCTCCGGCGTCGGCGGCATCGGACTTCCCACGACCAACTGATACCCACGTGAATCTACACCCCGGGCATTCCGCATGGGAATTCCCGGGGTGTGTCTTTTGGAGCATCTCATGACGATACGCCCGGATCTCCCCCTTGTTCTCATCGGCTTCATGGGCGCTGGAAAGTCGACAATCGGAAAACGACTTGCAGAAGCCCTTCAGAGGCCATTCTACGATATCGACGACGAGGTGGAGGCCTCCACCGGCAGAACCATCGCGATGATCTTCGACGAAAGCGGGGAAACGGCGTTTCGCGAAATCGAGGGGGCCCTCCTCGCCTCCCTTGCCGCCATCCGCCCGCCGGCCGTGATCGCCTCGGGGGGCGGAATCGTCCTGAGGAGATCGAACCGCGATCTCCTGCGGGAGAAGGCCGTCACGATCTTCATCGATCCGCCCTTTGATATTATATGGAATCGTATAGAACACGAACGTTCCCATCGACCGGTTGCGAACGGGAAGACGCGCGAGGACCTGTCGCACCTACATGCACAGCGCTCGGATCTGTACCGTGATTGCGCAGCGTTGACGGTCCCCGCCCAAGGGACGCCCGAACAGGTTGCCGAGAACATCCTGTTTCGCCTCGAGTCCCTGAAAAAATGGGCGTTGGCCGGCATCCGCGGAGATGAGCGCGAGATGCTTGAAATCCGCCGTGGGAAAAGGTAAAACATCCAGACTTCAACGAACCGAGGACGGAAAGAATGCCGCGAAACTCATTCCTTGACGAAGCGCCGGTTCAGTTCCGGCGTCTGCTCGAGATCATGGCCCGGCTCCGGGCCCCCGACGGCTGCTCCTGGGACCGGAAGCAGGACCACACAAGCCTTCGGAAATACGTTCTCGAAGAGGCGAACGAAGTTGCCGAGGCAATCGACAAGGGAGATCCGCTTCATCTCTGCGAAGAACTTGGCGACCTGGCGATGATGATCGCATTTCACGCCCAGGTGGCCGCCGAGGCCGGCACCTTCACGATGACGGAAGTGATGAAGGGGATCTGTGAAAAACTCATCAGCCGACACCCCCACGTGTTCGCCACGCCAGACGGTGAGAAGTT
Organism: Candidatus Rifleibacteriota bacterium; assembly: GCA_022704935.1. Lineage (GTDB taxonomy): Bacteria > Muiribacteriota > Ozemobacteria > Ozemobacterales > Ozemobacteraceae > MWAR01. Next base: position 3,918 of record JAKJFL010000159.1, on the reverse strand, counting down.
GACGCCGGAACAGGTCGTCGATATCTGGGGCAAACTCAAGACGGATGAAAAGGCTCGAAAAGCCCGCATTTCATCACGTATGCAGGAAGTCGAGGCATTTGCCTCTCCTCTCAAGGCTGCGTTTCAGATCCAGGCCGAAGCGGCGACGGTCGGGTTCGATTTTCCCGAAGCGCGCGGCGCCATAGACAAAATCGCAGAAGAAGCGAAGGAGTTGGCCGGCACGCTTACCGAGGAGGATGTCGATGCCGCCGAGGACGAACTCGGCGATCTGCTCTTTTCGATCGTCAATGCGGCACGACTGCTTGGTGTCGATCCCGAGGAGGCGTTACGGCGGTCGACCGGCAAGTTCGTCCGCAGGTTCGGTCAGGTCGAGGAAATCGCCGACGCGGCCGGTGGGTTCAAGGGAAAATCGATTTCCGAACTCGACACCTGGTGGAACAGGGTGAAGGAACGCGAAAGTCGGGCCCAACGTTCGGAGAAGTGATCAGCGCCCTTCCTTGAGCGTTTTCTGAAGCTCGACGAAGTCTGTATGCCTTGCCGGATCCGTTTCCAGGCCGAGGCCGGCCTCGACTTCCTCGAGGGCGCTTTCCCGTCTGTCGGATTTTGCGAGTGCGCGTGCCAGCACCAGGCGGGCTTCGCCGTTGTTCGGATTGTTCAGAAGCGATGCCCTGGCCTCCTGTTCCGCCTTTTCGGTCTCGCCTTCCTCGAGGAGAATCGAGGCGAGCAGTGAGCGGGACTGGCTGTCGGAAGGCTTGATTCGAATGGCCTGCTGCAGCTGCGCGACTGCGTCGGTACGATTCCCCTCGAAGTGGAGGATCTTGGCAAGCGAGAAGTGGGCTTCGCCGATGTCGGGGTTGACCCTGAGGGTTTCGTTGAGAAACAGCTTCGCGCCCGGAATATCACCGGCGCGTGCGAGCTTGAGGGCGGTGGCATACTGGAGTTTGGCATTGCGGGGATTGTTGAGGGCGGCCCGCTTGATATCGTCGAGTCGCGAGCCGGGATCTTCGGGAGCGGTGGCGCTTCTGCTTTCGAGCTGCTTCTTGAGGGCGGCGATCACGGCGTTGCGTTCCGCGTTGGCTTTCGCGAGATACGCGTTGTAGGCGGATTCGCGTTTCAGGACGACGTCCGCTTCAGCGATCAGACGCTCGGCATCGGCTCGCAGAATGGGGTTTTTGAGTGATGGCAGAAGCGCGCGCATTTGCCGGGAGGCGTTCGAAAACTCGCTGTTGATGAACGCCAGAAAGGGCTTGAAGAACGCCTTCTCCTCGGCCGTTCCGCGTGCCTTCACGAATTTTTCAACCGCAGCGAGAGTTCCCTGATCGTCACGCCCCAGCAGCGCGCGATCCATCGTGAGGGCGGTGCGCATAAATTTGAAGGCTATATCCGGGCGGTTCGCCCTCCCGGCATCGATTGCCGCATTGAAAAAAATATACGGCAGATTGGGATTCAGTGCGTGGAACCGTTCGAGCTCCTGCAGGGCTTCCGCCGTCTTTCCGGACTTCCTGAGGATTCTATAGATGTAATAATACGGCGATGAGTTGTCCTTGTCCAGCTTGATGCAGGCGCGAAACATATCAAGCGCCTTGTCATACTCGCCTGCCTCGAAATGGACGGAGCCAATCCAATAGCAATAACTATAGTTTTTCGAGTGAAGCAGGTCGCCGCGTTCGCGAAGCTTGTCGATCCCCTTCGACGTTCCGGCGGCTTTCATCAGTTTCAGGATGCCGAGGTAGGGTTCGAGCTTCGTCTGATCTTCCTGGATAATGTATTTGTACGAATATAGAGCTGTTTTCGGATCATTCACCACGAGCGAACAGCGTGCGAGGCCATGGTGGACTTTCAGCATCAACGGCTTCGGAAGGGGTGCGGAAGTGAGGTCTTTGTAGAGTGATGCGGCCCGTTCCGGCGCTCCCATGGATTCGAGGGTGTAGGCGAGGGCGTATCCGAAACGGATATCGCGTTTCTTCTCGAGAGCCTTTTCAAACGACTCGACGGCCGCATCGAAATTCTTCAGGCCGGCATGAGCATACCCCAGAAGGGATTGCACGGCTGGGTCTTCGCTCGAGGAAACGGGCTCGAGAATCTTCACGACCTCTTCAAACGCATTCTGTTCCAGGGCTGATTCGGCGGTTCTGACGAGATCATCCGTTTTCTGAGCCGTCTGGGCCGTGGTGGACGTTCTTCCCGATTTTTGCTGCTGGACCTTTGGCTGGGTGAGGAAAAACGCCGTGAGCGCGGCGAGGAGGACGAGCAGGATCAGAGGAAGCTTCAGCGAATCCATGAGACAAAAGTATCATGATGCCCCGGGAGTGGCAACCTGCGCTGTCGATGCAGCATCGAAGGAGTGAAGAAAAACGTGATACCGTCCGATAAGAGTGGACGATGCCGAAGATGATTCGGATCGGGAGAATGACCATGTTCCGGAGGTATCGCCGATGAAGCTTGAAATCAGGGTCAATGAGACCCCGGGAAATGCCAGGAACGACGAAGCCGCAGCGGCCGCGACGGAATCGACGAGTGCGCTGCAGACGATCCAGGCAGGGGGCCAGGATATCGCCATCGACATCGCGCAGGTGTTGGCGGCAAATCAGGCTCTCCTCACGAATATCGCCAGGAAGATGGAGGCGATGGAATCGCGCATGCGTGGCCTGGAATCCGTTATAGAGAGCCAGAAACAGGCGATGATCGCCTATACCAAGGAGGTCGCGCTGCTTGCGGCGCCCGTCGCGACCATCGATGCATGGAAACCATCCGCGCCGGAGCTTGATGAGGCCTGGTACGGAAAGTTCTCGCTCTTCGACCGCCTCTTCAGGCCCTACCGCATGCGAAGACCTTCCGCCGAAGAGCATTGATGCGGAATAAAGCGCAAACCCCGCTTTTCGGCGGGGTTTGCGCTTTCCGGATATGAAGCCCGTCGAATATCCGTCAGGGACGGGATTAACGGGAAAAGTCAGTTCGTCGGAGGTTCGGCTACCGCGGATTCAGCGGATACAGCGGATTCCGTCACGACGACGACGTCACGGGCGTTGGCGTCTTTTTCCAGGTCGAGTGTGCCTTCGGTGAAGGACTTGTAATACGGGCACGTGTCGCATTCCGACTTGTTGTAGACATCCCAGCAGTATTTCATGAGAGCCTCCTTGAATCAGTCCGGTCATCCGTGGCATGGACAGGCTGCACGGGAAGGGCGCCTGGGCACGGCATGATCTCGGTTTCACGAATTTCATGGTCGATGTCGAGGGCGGTCATCAGCTCATGGCGGTAATTTCCGTTGAGCCAGACGGCCCTGCGCCAGGCGCGGATTGCCTGATCGTTCTGCCCTTGCATCGCCAGATCAACCCCAAGATTGAAATATGCCTGCGGCATATCGGGACATATCTGAACCGCCTCGCGATACGATTCGATCGCTTCGGCGGTTTTGCCCTCGGCATCGAGATCGACGCCCTGCTGAAACTTGATCAGCCCCTGGGATGTTCGTTCCGATTCTTCCATGGATACGCTCCATGCTGAATATCGGCATTTCCCTGTGTGAACCGAAGCATGAAAATTATACCACCAGACAGCCTCACAATCAAGCCTGAAGCGAGAAAAACGAGATTCCGGACCGCCCAGGAACAGGGGAAGACGAGTCCAGAAAAAAATGCAATGCCAGGTGACCGGGGATGGGTGAAAACGGGTCGAACATGAGATATATTTCAAGCCATCAAACGTGAGGAGCTACCATGCTGATCAGACAATTTCAACGGAAGACACCAGAGATCCACGAAACGGCGTTCGTCGCGGAAACCGCGGCGATCATCGGAGACGTCGAGATCGGTGCAGGAGCGAGCATCTGGTACGGCGTCGTTCTCCGCGGCGATATCAACGGCATACGGATCGGCGACGAAACGAACATCCAGGATAACGCCGTCGTGCATGTCG
>JAKJFL010000158.1:0-7101 GCA_022704935.1 Candidatus Rifleibacteriota bacterium | reverse complement strand
TATATATTTAATTAGATCTAATCATTGTCAGCAGCATCTTGAAGCGTTTTTCGGCGCGAAGAGAGTGAGGATGGTTCGCTGGCATGAGTATCATTTCTCCGGCTTTCACCACATGCGGATTTCCGTCGATAAAGATCACCGCTTCCCCATCGATAATCTGAACGATGGCGTCGAAGGGAGCGGTGTGTTCCGACAATCCCTGGCCCTGATCGAAAGAGAACAGGGTCACGGTGCCGATCTTCTTGTCGACGAGGGTCTTGCTGACCACTGATCCGCCGGCGTAGTCAACGAAACCGACAAGATCGACCGGGGTGGAAACTGGGAGGACGGGTTCACGATTGGCCATGTCATATCTCCATATATATATTTGAATGCGCACTTCGGGCGGACTCGAAGTCCCACCCCTTAAGGGGCATATTCAATACGCCTCGGCAGAGGGAATGATACCACCGGCATCGAGCGTCTGAGAGGGGGATTTCTTCTGACCGGACTGAGGCATCGGAACGGGCTGGGGCTGGGGCTCGGTCAGGGAGATGCGCATGTGCCCGGAGGAATCGTCAAGATACAGCCGTCGGGCACCGAACCCTGCCTGGGAAACATCGTAGGCCAGGACGTATTTTGCGAGGGCTTCGGCGACCATGGCGACTGTGAAAGCCTGGGAGCGCCAGTGGGCGAGGTCCCAGAACGAGGCGGCAAAAAAGAGGCCGGACTCCCAGTAATTCGGAATGACGCCGGGGAAGCGGGCCGCCGTGGTCGGATACACCTGCGGCGCCTCTTTCCGCTCGCGCAGGAGATAGGCGACAGCCTTGAGGACCGCGGCATCGTAGCGAACGATCAGGCCGGCCTGTTCGGCCGTCGAACGACCGATGTTGAGGAGGGCTGTGAGGCCGAGCGCGGTCGAGAGCTGGCAACTGCGGTCTTCCCCCCCGGGAAAGGCGCCAGGATAGAGCGGCTGCATGCGGGCCCAGGCATCCTGTTCGTCGAGAAGCTGTTTCAGAAGCGTGACCATAGCAGCATCAAGCGATGGTTCGTGTGCTCCGGCATCGCGCCAGGCGCGAGTCACGGCATACGGGAAAATCATATTCTGGGGATAATACAATCCAGCATCCGGCCAGGCCTTGGCCTCGATCGCCTTCGCCAGGAGTTTCAGAGTGCCGCGATAGCCCGCGGTTCGGCGGTGTTTCGTCATTGCAAGAGCGAACGCCACGTTCGAGTTGACGACGGCGTCGACATTGTTCACACCGAGCGGGATCACGCCCGTCTCGGGCGAGGCAAATGTCGGGTCACGTTCATCCTTCAGCCAGGTCATGAACGCGCCGGTCTCCTTTCCCCGCCAGACATCGCGGCCATCATCCTTGTCACGGCCGTTGTCGCGGAACGAGGCGATCCGGGCAAGCGCATCGAGATCAGGCTGAAAGCCCTTTTCCGGATATCGTTTCGCGTACATCGTCTGGAAGGCGACGGCGACAGAGGTATCGTCGGCGTCGTTCGGGATGTTGAACAGCGCGTCGGCACCGGTCGGATTCTGTGCCCGATCGAGGCAGGCGGCGACCCAGTGCGGCGGCGGCGCCTTCTGCCCCTTCGTGAGCATGGAGAAAAAGTTCGCGTATTTCGGATTGATGAACATCTTCGCCATCGTCCGAACAATAGCGACAGGTATATTGAATGGCCCGGTGCGAGGAGCGGCCCCGTCGACGCCGGGCAGCACGGCCCAGAAGTTGTAGGCGTCGCCGCGCTTGAAGCCGAGAACGTTTTTGAGCGCCAGGTCGAGCATCGGCTCGATCGAACGGCGCTCGGCCGGCAGGAAACTCTCGTCGAACAGGAACAGCGGATACCCGATGAACGCCGTCATGAACAGGTTCGAGTCCTGGACAGAGACAAGGGTGCGACCGAGCAGTCCGGCTTTCTTCGGCAGGAAGTGCACATGGCTGGCCCACTCGCCCACCCGGTTGCGGGCCTTTATGAGGGGCGGTGCGTCGAACACCTGCAGCTCCGCGAACGGCAGATTGAGCATGATCTCGTTGAGGCAGCCATCGCCTTCATCCGTTGCGTCGACGGCGCAATGGCCCTTTCCGGGGCGGCTGCGGATCTGCGTGTTCTCGAGATACGCGAGCGCGCCAAGCAACGCGTCCGAGACACCGGGCAAGGCGAGACGATCGCGTCCGATCGACGTCAGATCGAGAACTGGCGCGGGAAGCGGCTGGCCTGCAGGAGCCTGGTTCACGCGCTTTCCCGGCTGGCTGGCGGCGGGCGAGGACGGCGCTCCAGCAAAGGCCGGCGCTACGACGAGCATCAGGGCAACGATCGAACCGCAGATTCTCTTCATGTCAGTCACCTCGATAAAGATGAGGGCAGCAATAGATATGATGTTTGTACATTATACACGGCGAGATCCCCGCTGTAACGGGGCAGGAACGCATCCGGAGATGGAGGTCAGATGAGGACGATCGAGTCAGGATTTCATCTGCATCGTCTGCAGATTGGCTCTCGAAGCACCCGATCTCGAAATCACAGGCTCCGGGGGGTGACAGCTCCGTTGTCGCGGGTGCCCGCAGCTTCGAGGTGTCTGATGTCGCCCCAGGTGTTCAGCCGCCAGGTGCCGGCATGCCAGGTGAAGGTGTTGAGACTGGCGTTGTAGAGGGAATATGCGCGCTTCCGGTCGAGGGGAATGTCGAGGGCGATGCGCATGAGCATATCGAGCACGCCGCCGTGGGTGACAACGCCTATCTTCTTCCCCGGGTGCCGTCTTCCGAGTTCGTCGGCCGCCGAACGAATTCTGTCCTGCAGATCATTGCTGCTCTCTCCGTTCGGAACACGAAAGGCCGGATCCCAGGCCATGAAGGCGGCCCACTCCGCCGGATACGTTGCCGGCAGAGCGGAGATCTCGATTCCCTCGAAGATCCCGAGATTACGCTCACGCCAGTTCGGGGCGGCGACCGGCTCTAGACCGGTCCGTGCGGCGACGGGAATCACTGTCTGCCATGCGCGACCGAGATCGCTGCTGTAGAGCACATCGAGGTTTGCGCCGGAAAGGCGTTCCGCGAGGGCCTCGGCCTGCCTCAATCCTTTTTCCGTGAGCGGACTGTCCCGATGACCCTGCATGCGATTTTCCAGGTTCCAAGCGGTTTCGCCATGCCGGATAAAAATGAATTCGACGGCATCCAATATATTATTATAGTTATTTTTCACAACCGAGATTCCCGCCAGGTGACGCGGCCGGCCGCCACGGTGAGTCTGACGCGGGCCTCATGGATTTCCGCCGCAGGGATCGAGAACAGGTCGCGATCGAGCGCCGTGAGGTCGGCCCGGTTGCCGACCGCGATCGTGCCAGCATCGTCGTCGAAGTCGACGAACGCGGGGCCGCGGGTGAAGCCATCGAGCATCGTCACAAGGTCCACGGACTGGTCGGGAACGAACGGCGGGGCGTTCGTTTTCCCTGTGCCGCGCCGCGTGATGGCGGTCTCGATACCATCGAGCGGGTTGAAGGTCAGCGCGTCACCCCCAAACGGCCAGTCGCTGGAAAACGCGAAACCGGTGCCTGCATCGCGCAGGATGCGAAGCGCGAACTGGCGGAACGCCCGTTCGTGACCGAGACACGGCAGGGCAACGCCGTCGAAGTTCGAGTCGTGATAATACCAGGCCGGTTGGAGATTGGCGACGACACCGAGTCGGGCAAACCGGGGCACGTCGGCCGGGTGGACAAGATCGGCGTGGGCGATCATGTGCCTGCCGTCACGCAGGCCGTTGGCCTTCCGCGCCGCTTCGAGGGCATCGAGAGCCAGCCGGACAGCGGCGTCGCCGACGGCGTGAAAATGCGTCTGGAAGCCCGCGGCGTCGAGATCGACAACGAAGCGTCTGACGTCGGCCGCCTCCCACATGGCTTCGCCGAAACAGCCAGGCGCGTCGGCATACGGATCGAGAAGCAGGGCCGTGCGGCCTTCGACAACGCCGTCGAGAGAGATTTTCGCGGCGCCGATCTTCCGGCGGGGTGATTTCCAGCGGTTCCGGATCTCGAGCAGTTCCGCGATGTGCTCGGGCCCCGCTTCAGGATTTCCGAATTGAGAAGCTGTCACGTGCAGGGTCAGCTCGTCGAGCTCGTCGAGGCGCTCCCAGGCGGCGATGAATGGGGGTTTGCCGACCGCGTCGTGGACGGCCGTGATCCCGAACTTCGCGGCCTGCGCGAGAAAGAGGCGCGCCCCTTCGAGATACTCGTCGATGCCGGGTTTGGGCAGTTTTCCGGTGACCATGCCCATGGCAGGCCATTCGCGGAGGAAGCCGGTCGGCTCGCCCGTGGCTGGGTCGCGCTCGATCACGCCGCCGGCCGGGTCGGGGGTTTCCCGCGTGATTCCGGCCAGTTGCAGGGCGGCGGAGTTCACCCAGCCCGTATGCCCGTCGATGGCTTTGAGGAAGACCGGACGGTCGGGAACGATTCCGTCGAGCTGTTCCCGGCGGGGACCGGTTTTCGGAAACGCGGCATAGATCCAGCCGCTGCCCCGGATGAACGGGCTGTCCGGGTGTTTTCCGGCGTAATCGCGCAGCTGTGCGAGATAGGAAACGGCATCGGCGGGACCGGAGAGGCGACATTCGACGAGGTCGATCGCACCGATCATCGGATGCAGGTGCGCATCGCGGAAGCCCGGCAACAGGAGTGAGCCGCCCAGATCGATCATCTCGGTCGCGGGACCACGCAACTCGAGGATATCCGATGCGTCGCCGAGGCGGACGATGCGGTCCCCGGAGACGGCCAGCGCCCTGTTCGGTCTCGGAGCGGCGTCTTCACGACTCCGCCATAGAAGCGCGTTCACAAGGATCAGATCGGCATACCGTGCGTTCATCGTATATATCACTCGCTCTTAAATATCCGCCGTCGTCCCATGAGGAGAGGACTGTCGTCAGCCTGCGCGATGGGAGAGTCTGCGAGGCGAGCCGTCTTGTCGAACACATACACGTATTCGAGGTTTCCGTCGCGCCCCGGCAGGTCGCTCGGTTTCGCGGACACAAGGCGCCAGCCGATCCGGGCGGCCTCACCCTCGAAGGCGCGCCGCGCCGCTGCGACGGCGGCGATGTCCGTCACGACGCCTGCCCTGGTGCGACGGGCGTCGGGCCCAACCTCGAACTGCGGTTTGAAGAGTAGCACCAGAGTGCCGCGCGCCAGACGGTCGAGGTCGGGGAGGAGACGGACTAGGCTGATGAACGAGACGTCGGCAGTCACCACGTCGAAGCCATCGGAGTCGTCGAATCGCCGCAGATCGCAGTTTTCCCGACTTACGACCCGGGGATCGGCCCGAAGCGAGGGATGCAGCTGCCCGCTTCCGACATCGAGCGCGACGACCGAGGCGGCGCCGAACTCGAGCATCACCTGGGTGAAGCCGCCCGTGCTGGCACCGACGTCGAGACATCGTTTGCCACCAACGTCGACGAGGCCTCCGGTGAGAACCGGCTTCAGTTTCAGCGCGGCGCGGCCGACGTAAGCGGGCACATCGGAGGAAATCCCGATTGTCTCTTCCCCGCCCGTCTCGTGCGCAGGCCGCGTAACGACCTTGCCGGCGACCGAAACGGCTCCAGACCGGATCAGATCCTGCGCCTTTGCGCGCGATTCACACAGGCCGCGTGCCACCATGCACTGGTCGAGTCTCACGTTCCGCCCTTCCCGCCCGAACGTCAGATTCCGGGCATCAGGCATCATACGCAGGATCCAGCGGCCAGGCAAGAGGGCGAGGGGAAACGCTCTTCAATTATTCGGTGGGGCCGAACGCGCTTTGAAACTGCGGGATGGTGCCGACGAGCAGGATTGTCAAAGAGGCTATATACTATGAACGAGGACAAACCACCCAGGGCGCCACGAGAGTTGCGTCGAAACGCGGAATGCACGCTTGAGGGAGGAAATGGAACGATGCCGCGCATCTATCTCGAGAACACACAGTCGATCGGAAACACGCCGCTGGTGCGGTTGAACCGTGTAACGGAAAACTGCCGGGCCACGGTGCTGGCGAAGATCGAGGGCCGAAACCCAGCCTACTCGGTGAAATGCCGTGTCGGCACGGCCCTCGTGCTGGATGCGGAGAAAAGGGGTCTCCTGCGGCCGGGGGTCGGCATCATCGAACCCACGAGCGGCAACACCGGCATCGCGCTGGCCTTTACGGCGGCCTCGCGCGGGTATCGCCTCACTCTGACCATGCCGGATACGATGAGCATCGAACGGCGAAAAGTGCTGGCCGCGTTCGGCGCGTCGATCGTGCTGACTCCCGGCGCGGAAGGCATGGCCGGAGCGATACGAAAAGCAGAGGAAATCTCCGCATCCGAGCCGGGCCGCTGGTATCTTCCCCAGCAGTTCAAGAATCCCGCGAACCCCATGATCCATGAGAAAACGACAGGGCCGGAAATCTGGGACGACACCGACGGTGTCGTCGACGCAATCGTCTGCGGCGTCGGAACCGGCGGAACCATCACCGGCGTCTCACGATTTCTCAAGAAGCGCATGAACTGCAACCTGACATCCGTCGCCGTCGAGCCGGCCGAAAGCCCCGTCATTTCGCAACATCTTGCCGGGCAACCGCTCGAGCCCGCCCCGCACAAGATTCAGGGAATCGGTGCCGGCTTCATCCCGGAAACACTCGACCTGTCGCTTGTGGACCGGGTCGAGAGGGTCGAGAGTAATGAAGCCATCGAGATGGCGCGCCGCCTGGCCCGCGAGGAAGGCATCCTTTCCGGGATCTCTTCCGGTGCAGCCACGGCCACAGCTCTTCGCCTTGCCCGCGAGGACGCATTCGCCGGAAAAACGATCGTCGTCATCCTGCCCGATTCGGGCGAACGGTATCTCTCGACGGTCCTTTTCGACAACCTGAACGTATGAATATATATGTCATTATAATATAGAGAGGATTTCTTCATGACATACACGGTATTCGTCGACGACAATTTCCATTTCATGGATGAGGATTACCGGTACAAACTCGGCGAGTTCGAATCCATCGAACTCGCCAGGGAAGCCGCCGTACTCCTCCTGGATGAGTGGATCGAATCCAACCGGAAGCCCGGAAAACCCGGGAACGATCTGTTCAAGGAATACTGCATGTTCGGCGAGGATCCGTTCATCGTGGG
>JAKJFL010000157.1:0-7107 GCA_022704935.1 Candidatus Rifleibacteriota bacterium | reverse complement strand
CCGCCACGAAGAGCAACGCCGAGTTCCTCGCCCTGATCAACCCGAATTACAAAGGTTCAGGGAAAAGCGGCAGCTGATGCAGGAACCCGTCATCCGTCCCCTGCCCGGCCACGTGCGGTATGCGCTGATCCTGGTCGCGTTCATCGGCCTTCAGATCCTGCCGCCAGATCCGGCCCTGTCGTCGTTCGAGGTGAAGGGAACGTTTTCGGTGACGCCGCTCTGGAGAACCGTCGTTTCCGAGCTTTTCCAAATGGCCCGCCGTCACGCCCCCACCCTGGAAGAAGTCATAGTCGCCTTCGCCGGCGAAAATGACACCAAAAGCTATAGAATAGCGAGCGTTTCCAGTCGCCAGTATTCCGACTCGGATCTCTTCTGGCCGGTGAACGGGGATATCTCGTCCGGCTTCGGCATGCGCAGACACCCGATCACCCGTCGTTCCTCCTTCCATACCGGCATCGACATCCGCTCGAAGAACGGCACGCCCATTATCTGTCCGATCGACGGGATCGTCGTTTCGGCCCGCCGCGCAGGTGCCATGGGCCGGGAAGTCCGTATCCAGAGCGACAATATGACGCTCGTGTTCGGCCACCTCTCGGCATACCGGTGCACGGTCGGCCAGCGGATCCGCGCGGGACAGCTTCTCGGTCTGGTCGGCAGTTCCGGTCGCACGACGGGGCCGCACCTGCATTTTGCCCTCAAGAACAGCGGCCGCTGGGTCAACCCGCTGCCGTATCTGACGGCGCGACGCCTTGCCAGCCGTTGAGAAGACTGGTTCGGGGCGAATCGGCATGATCGGCTCTCGAACGGATCCGTCTGAACTGCGCCATCCGCGCGCCGCCGGCCCGCTTCCTGTCTCGTGCGGGTCGGGCACGAAAAGCCTCGCGTTTCTGTTCCTCTTTTTTGCCGCGTGTTGCAGCGCCGGTGCCGCCGGACCGGTTCACCCCACCGACCCACGCGGGATCCACGATGCGCCGGAGGTTTCCGAAAACGCCCTCGCGGCGTATGAGGAAGGGTATCGCCAGTATCGCGCCGGGCGCTTCGACGACGCGATGCACAGTTTCCAGGAGGCTCTCAAGCGTGAGCCGAACCTCATGAAGGCCCATTACTGGCTCGGCAAGCTGTACCGGGAAATGGGCAGGCTGCGCGAGGCCGACTTTCACTGGGAAGAAGTGCTGAGACTTCAGAAGCTCGTCCGCGAGCGGCGCGAGGCGCTGAGCGTCCAGACGAACGAGTATCCGGCGCTCAGTCAGCTGAAACAGACCCGCAGGCGCCAGGAAGAAGCCGAAGAGGCATTCCAGGAAGGAAAGCACCTCCTCAAGGAAGGCCACTGGGAAGGCGCGGTCGCCTGCATCAAGAAGGCGGTCGGACTGTATCCGGCACATATCGATTATCAGAAACTCCTCGCACGTCTCCTGTGGGACCGCAACGACCGCCAGGGCAGTGCGAAAGCCTACGTCGAGATGCTAGATCTGCATCGGGACGTCGACCGTGACCTCATCGACGAAGCGACCGATCGGCTCGTGAAGGCAGGATGGCACAAGGAGGCCGCCCGCCTCCTGCGCGAAGCCACACGAAGGCTCGCCGGCGATGTCGTGCTCCAGCAACGCCTTTCCTCCATCGAGGACCGCGGCGATGCGAAGCCGGTCTCGTCCGGCTCCGTCATCGACCGGTCGCGCGGGCTGGTGATTCTCGATATCGGACTTGAGTCCGGCCTGACACTTGCCGATGAGTATACATTGAAGCTGCATTCGTTCCGGCCCGGCGAGTCGATTCTCGACCCGAAAACCGGCCGGGTCATCGGTCGGCACCCCGACACGGTGACGGCGGATCTGCTGGTGACCAAGGTGTTCGCACGGTCGTGCTGGGCACTGATCCGCCAGGACCACGGAAGCGGCGTGAAAGCGGGTGATTTGATTGAAGTCCAAAGCGGCGAGCGGTGACGGCACAAAGCTCATAGCGGCAAACAAGCACGCGTTCCACGAGTATTTCATTCTCGACAAGCTTGAAGTGGGGATCTCCCTCGTCGGCTCGGAGCTCCGCCCGTGCCGGGAAGGTCGGGTCAACCTCAAGGACGGATATGCCGAGGCCGAGAACGGCCAGTTGTGGCTGAACGAGGTCCACATCGGCTCGAACCCCTTCTCGAACAGACTCGATCATGCCCCATTGCGACGCAGGCGGCTCCTGGCACACAAGCGCGAGATTCTGAAGCTTCAGCAGAAGCTGAAGGTCACCGGACACACCCTCATTCCGCTCCGGATGTATTTCAAGAGCGGCAAAGTCAAGGTCGAGCTGGGCCTGGCCAAAGGCAAAGCCCAGTATGACAAGCGGGAAACGATCGCGAAAAAGGATCTCAAGCGCGAGCTCGACCGCGAGATGAGCGAGAGAAGGCGATGATGTCGAACCGTTTCCGGCGCTCCTGGCGCCATACTCTTGCCGCCGGTGCGGCGGTCGTCCTGTTCATGGCCGGGCCCTCGTTCGCCCAGGAAAGCGAGCGCTCGAAGGGCTATATCAACGCCCGCGAGTTCGCCGAATCGCAGGGAATCGCGTATCAGTGGTTTCCCATGCAGAAAACCCTCGTATTGACACGGGGTGGCCGGACGATGCGCCTGACGGTGGGCAGAACAGATGCGCTGGTCAACGAACAGCCATTCGTCCTTCCCTCGCCGCCGATCCTGGAGAACGGCCAGGTGATAGTTCCCGCGCGATCGATCATCAATGCGTTCGCTTCCCAGCAGGTGTCTCAGAAACCTCTCTTGTCGAAACCACCGCAGGTGAAGATCGAAAGCCCCGAGGAAACGACGGAAGAGGAGTCGGACGAACTCGGCCCGGACACCCCCGCCGACGAAGAGTCAGAAAGCCAGACCACGCCCGTCCAGCAACCGGCGCCACAGCAGCCCCCAGCCCCGAAACCCCCGGCCATCCTGGTGCCCGAGCCGGGAGAGGAACCAACCGTCGAGGAGGAGAAAGTATCCACTCTCGTCACGGTCCGCCACTCGGTTCGTGAAGATCAAACCCGCGTCGTGCTCGAGTTCGACGGCCCGATGAGCTATACGAGCGAGAATCTGGGAAAAGGCAAGCTCAAGCTCCGCATCAACGGCTGCAAGAACATCATTCCCACGAAACGTTCGAATCCAGCAGGCCGCGATCTGAAAAGCGTCACCTTCCACGCCGGCCCCGACCGGAAAGGCCTTGTCGTGAATTTCGACGCCGTTTCCGGGGAAGTCCCTCCTCTCATCGAAACGGTTGCCAATCCGTACCGGATCGTGCTGTCCTTCAAGGCGCCTCCTGAGGTCCTGGCCTCCGCAACCCAGAAACTTGCAGCGGCAAGCGCCACGGCAGAGGTGAAATCGAAACCAGCGTCGGAACCGGCTGCCATTTCGGCGTCCGCATCCGGACAGATAGCGGCGGCTCCGGCGAAACCCCAGGAACCCGCCAAAGCCGAACAACCCGGGACGCCGGAACCAGCTCAGGCAGAGCCTCCTGCCCGCGAACCGGCGAAGAACCTCAAGTTCGATGTTCCCCTCGAGACGCTGACCCGAACGGTGTTCACCGGGAGAGCGATCGTCATCGATCCGGGCCACGGCGGCTCGGACCCGGGGGTCACGGCGAACGGGCTCTCCCCGGAGAAAGAGATCACCCTTTCCATCGCGGCGAAGCTCAGGCAGACGCTTCGCCAGATGGGCTTCAACGCGTATATCCTGCGCTCACAGGATACGACGATGTCGCCTGCCGACAGGCTTGCCGCGGCAAACAAGGCAGGTGGCGACCTGGTCGTTTCCATCCATGTCGGTGGCTCCTCGGATGAATCGATCGAGGGAACAGCCTGTTTCAGCTACGACAGCGGCGGCATCACATTCGAAGGGGAGTCCGGTGGAAGAATTTCTCCCCATAATGTCTACGGTGACTGGTCGAAGGCGACGCGATTCGATCTTGCGCGTTTCCTGTCGGGAAAAATACGCGACCGGCTCGTTCAGCATCTCTCGGCGCGTGATCGGGGCGTCAGGCCCCTCCCCCTCCTCCCTCTCAGGTTCATGGTTTACCCCGCCGTCCTGGTGGAGGTGGGAATGCTCTCGAATCCGACAGAGGGACCGAAGCTCAGCACCACCGCCTATCAGGAAGCCGCAGCTCGTTCCATCGCAAATGGAATCGTCGATTTTTTCAACAGCATCAAGCTGAATCCGTAAGCGGAGGCCGTAAATGCAGCCAGTCATCAAAAAGCGTCAGCGGCATCAGCCGGAGAATTTTCTCTTCATTCTGATGGGTTTGATTCTCATGGGGCTTCTGATCTCAGGGTATTTCCTGTTTGTCGACAAAGTTCTCCCCAGCCTGACCGGAACCTCCGGGAGTTCAGACTCCTCTCAAACGGCCTCCAGGTCAGGTTCGGATGGCTCTTCAGCGGGAAGTTCCGAAACGATCATCCCCGAAGGGGAAGGAATGGCCGTGACGCTGTATTTCGGGGCACGCGGCGGAGAGCACCTCGTCAGAGAAGTTCGGAGAATTCCCGAGCAGAAGATGCTCCTGAGCCAAGCCACGGAACTGGTCAAAGAACTCATCAAGGGCCCGTTTTCTCAGGGCTCGCGTGCGTTGATTCCCGGGGGCACCCAGCTTCGCTCGCTCTTCTACAGCCAGGGCACCTTTTACGTCGATTTTTCAAAGGAATTCGCTGACATACATCCCGGTGGTGCAATAGAAGAGACATTGTCGCTGTACTCCGTCGTCAACACCCTCACGGAGCTCGATCGGAAAGCGCGGGTCAGATTCCTCATCAACGGTCTGGAACAGGAAACGCTGAAAGGCCATGCAGGCCTGAAGAACGCGTTTTCGAGATACGAGCAGCTTCTGCTCTCTCCCGGAACATGAGCCCCGACCATCAAAAAGCCCCGGCTTCGAAAAAAGCCGGGGCCATGTCGAGCGGCAGCAGCGGAATCACCCACCGTAGGTGGAACTCGCGCATTTGTGATACGGCCAGCACTGAACTTTCTTTTCATCTCCCGTTCCGGGGACCCATTGATATTGTCCACCTTGAGGGCAGGCAGGGAGGGACTGTCCAACGAGAAGGGGCTTCAGGTCATTGATGGTGCCAGGGTATTCCCCGCGTTCGGTGTTGTACAACTCGGTCATGCGGGAGAGGAGGGATGAGTTTTCCCAGCATTTGTTCTGCCGGGCCCTCTCGCGAACTCTATTGAAGTGAGGGAGAGCCATGGCCGCCAGAACACCGATGATCGCGATGACAATCATAAGCTCGATGAGCGTGAAGCCTTTTCTTTTCATAGATATTTTCTCCTAACCCAAGTATACTTCTTCCAGAGAGATTTGCAAGAAAACAATCACCGGGGAGCTTTGTTGCAAATGGCCCAGAGGATACATATAATGAAATTCATGAACCGGCTGACTCCGCTCGTGGTATCACTTCTCGCACTGGGTTTGATGACTGGCTGCGTCCCCGACAAGTATGGTTTCTCAGAGGAATTCGGGAAACCCGGCTCAGGGAGAGGAGAATACCTCAGCCCAACCGACATGGATCTCACCCCTGACGGCGATCTGGTGATTTCCGATTCCGGGAACAACAGAATCCAGGTCGTATCTCCGAAGAACGGTGCCTATAAACTGGCGTTCGGTGAGTATGGCACGAGCGGGTACAAAATGTCCGGCACCGCCGGCTGCGGTGTGAATCCCCTGACCGGCGAGGTCTGGGTATGCGACATGAGAGGGAACAAGCTGGTGAAGTTTTCGAAAACAGGCGCCCCTCTCCTCAAGGTCGATAAAAAGATGAAGTTGCCAATCGACGTTGCCGTCGACGGGCAGGGGAATATTTACGTCCTGATGTCGAAACAGGCAGATATCGTCAAGTTTGACGGATTCGGAAGCCACATCGGGAATATCGGGGGCACAGGCAAGACGGCTCTCGTGTTTCCCACATCCATCACTGCCAGAGAAGACGCATTGTATGTGACCGATTACGGCGGCAAGCGTATCCTCAAAATGAGTTTCACTGGAGAACTCATCAAGGAATACACGAAGAAGGGCGAGTATGAAGAGCTGAAGGGACCTTCCAACATCTTCATCGACTCTCGGGGCAATCTTCTCGTTCTCGATATGGGTGAGGTTCCGATCGCCATTCTTGCTCCCGACGGACAGCTTCTGTCGAAGATCGGAGAGTTCGGCAACGAGAAAGGGCAGTTTTTGTATCCCCGCGGAATCGTCTCCACATCGAATGGTGAGATTCTTGTGCTCGACAACAGCCGCAACTGCATTCTGACATTTAAAAATGCAGCCAAATAACGAAACCGTCCGGCAGAGTATATGTCCCTTTTTCGTTCGCTCCTGACATTCGGCATTCTTTTCGGAATCGCTGCAATAGGTTTTCTCGCCGGAGGATTTCTCTGGTTTCACGAGCAGACCCTTTCACCTGCGCCACGTGCCGGGAATGCGGCCCCGATCGACATCGAGATCAAACCCGGCAATTCTCCCAAGGAAATCGCTTCCCGTCTGAAAGCCGGCGGTATAGTCCGAAGTGCGTTCCTGTTCCGTCTTCTGACCTCTCTGTATGGTGTTGATACTCGACTGAAGCCGGGAAAATACAAATTCAACGGCACCGAATCCATCGAAGAAATCCTCAAAACACTGATCAGCGGCCGCGAGGAACTGGTCCGCGTCACCATTCCGGAAGGCCTGACACTGGCCGCTATTTCTCAACTGATCGAAAAAGCCGGCATTGCGTCGTCAGCGGCGTTTCTCGAATTGTCCCGGTCCAGGCGCATCTCGAACAGCTTTTTTGAAGAGTGGGGCCCCCTCCCCTCCCTGGAAGGAATGGCCTTTCCCGAAACATACGCCTTTTCCAGGGGCACCGACGTCGAGGAGGTGCTTTCCACGATGCTTCGCATGACACGCGACAGGGTCGACCGTCTTATCGGCGGGCCCACAACCTCTTCCGGCCTGACGAAGTATGAAGCCTGCATTCTCGCTTCGATCGTCGAGCGCGAGGCGAAACTTGCCTCCGAAAGACCGCTCGTGGCCTCCGTTTTTCTGAACCGGCTTCGAAGCGGCATGCGCTTGGAATCCTGCGCAACTGTACAGTTCGCTCTCCCCGAACACAAGGAGCGGCTC
>JAKJFL010000156.1:0-7113 GCA_022704935.1 Candidatus Rifleibacteriota bacterium | reverse complement strand
CGCGAAGTCGCCGAACTCACCGCGCCGGACTCGAGCCGGAACAGGCTGAAGCAGGCCCTGAACGAAGCTGCGGCCCGTCTGGCGGAGGCTGCCGACGATGTGACGAAAGCCCGGAGGGCGATCGCCGCTCGTCTCGAAAAGCAGGTTTCCACGGTCATGGAGCAACTCGGTTTCAATGCCGCCCGCTTTACAATCGAGATGAGGCCTGTCCAGATCGGGCCAGCCGGCCAGGAAACCATCGAGTTCCTCGTCTCGCTCAATCCAGGTGCCCCCGGCGGCCCGCTTCGCAAGATCGCTTCGGGAGGCGAACTGTCCCGCGTCGCGCTGGCGCTAAAGCAGATCCTCGCCGAGGGCGATGAACTGCCGACGCTCCTGTTCGACGAGATCGACGCCGGCATCGGCGGCACGACGGCCGAAGCGGTCGCTGAAAGCCTCGAACGGCTTTCCCGGAAGAAACAGGTGGTGCTTGTGACCCATCTGCACCAGATCGCCAAGGAGGCGGACCGGCACTTCACGGTCACCAAGCAGGTGATTGGAGGAGAGACCATCGTCAGGATCGGGGAGGTCCGCAAAACCGAGCGTGAAGCAGAGATCGCCCGGATGCTCGGCCGCACGGGCGCCGAAGGCCTTGCCTTCGCGAAAGCGCTCCTGCGCCGGGAAGCCGCTCCCAAAGCGGTTGCGCGAGCGACATAGCGAGGAAAAGGTGGATTTTCCTCATTTTTTTTCGCCGTACCCCTTGCGCATCCTGTAAATAATATGTTACAAGAATAGCACCATCACATCATTCTGATCGAGGAGGTTCCCCCGTGAACAAGCAGGATCTCTTGAAGACCGTCGCTAAGAAGGCCGCCATCACCAACGTCGAATCCGAAGCCGTCCTGAAGGCTTTTGTTGATTCCGTTAAAGACACCCTGAAGAAGGGTGACAAGGTTCAGTTGGTCGGCTTCGGTTCCTTCGTGACCGTGAAGCGCGCGGCTCGCAAGGGTGTCAATCCCAAGACCAAGAAGTCCATCCAGATCCCGGCCAAGCGCGTTGCCAAGTTCGTCCCCGGCAAGGAGCTGAAGGACCAGGTCAACAAAGGTAAATGAGCACCTTTATAAAAACAGGGCACCGTTCGGTGCCCTGTTTTTATATATCCGTTTATATTTCACGAATTATTTGAATCGCTCATAGGGAATCCCGCCCACCGACACCCCTCGGCTCGACGAGTGAACTTCGAACGCCCCGTCCCGGTCCAGCACCGTCCAGTCGGCTTTTCCCGTCATGGGGTCCAGGTAGATACGCCGCAGAAACCTTCGTCCCTCCGCATCGAGGCACAGCTCCCCGAGGGTAAGTGGTTGTCGTCCGTTCACTGCCGCGAATTTTTCAGCCGCGCGGCGAAACTCTCCGAGTGCAAACCTCAGTTCTTCCTCTTTCGCCCGACGAGCCTCGTTGTTTGCACGCGGCAGGATGAGCGAGAGGGAAAAACCGAGGATGAGAAGGACGACGGTCAGCGACAGCAGGGCAACGCCCCGCGTTCCGCATGGCTCACCACTCGGCATAGGCGCTCCCGTCGGTCGATGCGCCCGCCGCGCCGGAGCGGATGTCGAACACGTCCCCGAGGCCGTCTTCGGAGGGGATCGGTTTCCACGTATCGGTCTTCCCCGTGATGGGATCGGCGGGGATCGATCGGAGATATCCGTCCCGGACAAGGGCGTCGAGACCATCCGGCCAGGCGCCGCGATCGCGATAATACTGGTCGAGCAGCTTCCGCATGACGTGCAGGTCCTCTTTAAGCGCGGTTTCGCGAGTTTTCTGAATCGTCGAGCCGTACATGGGGGCCACGGTGAAATACAAAATGCCGATGATCGCGACAACCACGCTCATCTCGATGAGGGTAAAACCACGCGCCCAAGCCGTTCTCCCACACTTCATACGCTCTTCACCCCGCGGTACATCGCCATGAATGCCTCGATGACATCCTTGGGCATGCCGTCCCGGATGAGACCGCCGGCGCTCTGCTCGAACGTGATGCTGCCTTCTCCGGCGCTTCGCATGTTGGGTTCGATCTGATTGACGCGCCCCTTCTGGAGAATGCCGCTGATGGTCGAGTTCGAGACGAGCAGTTCGTGAATCGGTTTGAGCTGCCTCTGACCGGGATGAAGGAGAAGCGCCTGGGAACAGACCCCGAGCAGGTAGTTGGCCAGGACATTGCCGATGTAGGGGCGATCACTTTCCGGAAATGCGAACAGGATTTTTTCGAGAGTGTTCTGGACGCCCAGCGTCTGCATCGAGAGAATCACCAGGTGGCCACCCGCGAGGTAGTCGAAAATGGCGCGGAACGGCAATTCGCGCTTGAGATCTCCGATGACGATGGCATCCACGTCCATCCGCTTGGCGAAGGTGAGCCCGGATTCGATGGAATGCAGGTCCTTTCCATACTGTCGCTGGGTGATGCGGGCCTTTTTCGACTCGAACGAAAACTCGATGGGGTCCTCGATCAGCAGGATATGCGCCGGCCGCGTCTGGTTGATCCGCTCGACGAACGCCCCGAGCGATGTCGATATTCCGGAACGGCACGGCCCGGCGAAGATGAACAGCCCGGCTTTTGCCTGTGCCAGAGACTCGAGGGCCGCCGGAATGCCGATGTCAGCGAAGCTCGGAACGGCTTTCCGGATGAGTTTGACGATTGCCATCGTTTCCGACTGTGTCTGAAAGAGGATCAGCCGGAAGTTGCAGGGCGGGTTGCCGAAGAAGTTCCCTTCGAACGAGCGCTGCTGGGTGAATTTCGTCTGGTCGACAGGTGTCAGGCATTCCTTCACGATTCCGTTGATGTCCGCATTCTGAACGGCAGGCATCGAGAGTTTTCGGAGGAACTTGTTCTGCCTGATGAGCGGAGGAGAGCCGACTTTCAGATGGATCTCGGTTCCGCCCTGTTCCATGACCGTCGTCATAAGCTGTTTCAATTCCATGGCACCCTCACTTCCGCGTGAAACGGCCCGTCATTTCGTGGGGATCGTCCGCGTAGGCGATCGCCGTCTGGGGCGTTATCAGGTTTTTCTGTACCATCGAGGCCAGGTGGCGGTCGAAGGTCTGCATGCCGGATGCGTGGTCCTGCTCCTGGATCGTCCGGAGCATGACGAGATTCTCGTTTCTGATCAGGGTTTTCACCTGCGGCGTGTTCACGAGAATGTCGAAAGCCGCGGTTCGTCCCTGGTTTTCGAACTTGGGAACGAGTTTCTGGCCGATGACCATGGAAACGTGCGTCGCCAACTTTCCCTTGAGCGCGTCCCGCTCGGCTGCCGGCCGCGAATAGATGATCCGCTCGAGGATCTGCGAGCAGCTTCCGCCGTCCGTCGCACCGATGACCATGCAGCCGGACTCGCACAGGAACAGAGCCTCGTCGAGCGCGTCGCTGTAATTCAGCGAATCGGTGACCACGACATCTGGATCCAGTCTGTATGCGGCTGACAGACCGCTGTAGAAGTTCGGCACGTCGAGGGGAATGGCCCGCTGGATGAACGTGGAGTGGTCATCCCTGAACTTGATCTCGACAGGGTTCTCGACCGTGATGATATTCTTCTCGAAATGCGTGTTGATGAAATCGAGAAGCGAGGCGATCGTCGTCGTCTTTCCGTGTCCCGAGGGGCTTCCGACAATGACGAGGCCAGAAGTCTTCGCCAGGGTCTTCTTGATCGGGTCGGGCAACCCGAGTTCCGAAAACTTCGGCGGCGTCATCGGTATGACTCGAATGGCGAGGCCGAATTTGCCGCGGTCGAAGAAGACGGAGATCCGGTATCTCCCCTCGGAGCCCCGTTCCCAGGCATAGTTCACCTGGCGTTGCTTCCCGAGGATTTCCCGGGCGCGCGGAGAACTGGTGGCAAGGATGATCTTCTTCACCTCATCTTCGGAAAACTCGGTGCCGACCATCTTCTGCAAAACGCCATTCACCCTGATGAAAGGGTTCTCACCGGGGTAGATGTGGAGATCGGACGCTTTGCTCGCGGCGATCTCATTCAGGATCCTGTGTAACGTTTCCATTCCAGAGGCCTCTCTCGGTCGGATGTCGGATCATTCGTTCCCCCTTATCGGCAGGAAGCGACGAAACATACACGATCCTTCAGATCAATCTTCGAGTTTCTGCAGAAGTTCCTCGACGTTTCGAAACACCCGGCTGTCCGGCGGGAGGCTTTTCTTCAGTTCCTTGAGGAGTTTGAGCGCGGAGGCGTGTTCCCTGACCGCGTAATACGAGAGGGCGAGGTGGTAACAGGACGACAGGTCGCGGGCGTTTTCGCGAATCGCCAGGTTCAGCGACTCGATCGCCTTCTGGTATTTTTTCAGATGGAAATAGGCCAGCCCCAGCGCGCCGTGAACCTGGCCGAGCGTTTTCCGATCCTCCGTGGGGACATGTTTTCGAATGCGCTCGTAGAGTTCGAGCAGGGCCGTCCACTGTTTCTTCCGGAAATAGATCTGACCGAGCATCAGAGCCCCTGCGACATGTGACGGCGTTTTTTCCATGAGCGTCGTCAGACAGGGCAGTGCCTTGTCGGGCTCGTTTCGCCTGAAATGCACCTGCGCCAGGTTGTAGAGAGCGTCAGGGTGATGGGGAAACGCGGCGGCGAACCGTTCGAAAAACGCCAGCGCATCGGCAAGCCGACCGCTTTCCATGAGGGCAATCCCCTGCGAGATGGAATTTATACTTATTGGTATATTCTGAGGGGCGCCCGGCGGCACCCCGAGGCCGGCGACGCCTTCCATGTCCTTCGCCACTTCGACGGCAAGCGCTTCGCGGAGCCGCGTCGAATATTCGTCGACAATCTTGATGAACGCCCCGACGTCTCCCGATACACGGATGAGGGGAACGAGCTCGTCATCCCTCGTTTTTTCCCCCAGCAGGGATGCCAGTTCGGCGAAGACTGACAGATCGCCGTGAAGAAGCAAGGCGATATAAAATTCACGCATATTTTCATCGCTCGCGACTCCGACGAACCGTTTGGCTTCTGCGATGGCCTCGCGCGCATCGAGATGGCCGAGGGCGGAGATCAGGCGGGGCAGGCCTTCTTCCGGCTCGGACTTGATTTTCTGCATGATGAGCGGGACGCACGCGTTCGCATGCCGCTCGACGAAGAAGGCGAGCATGCTTTCCCAGACCGGGGACGCCGATTCATCTTTGAACGCGTCGAGCACCTGCTGAACCGGGAAGCCGGGCACCTTGCGAGCGCAGTCGACGGCTTCGCGCCGGACCCACTGGTTCGGATCGCGCAAGAGCGGAACGATGCGGCTCTGTCCGACCTCGGTCTCGAGTGCCAGCACGGCTTTCAGGGCCATTTTGCGAACGACGTAGGCCTCGTCGGCGAGCAGGCGGTCGATCAGGGCGTCGCGGCCCTTGATCTGGACCCGCGACAGCACGTAAGCCGCCGATCGCCTCGTCGGGATGTCGGTGCTCGCGAGCATCGCATCGACCTCCTCGACGACCTTCGCCTCGTCGGCTTTCGCGAGCGCGATGCAGACGTTGGCGCGGACGCGGTTGTTCGGATGGGAAAAGAACTTCTTCAGCTTGCGGCGCATCTCGAGCGCCGGAATCTTCAGCATCGCGATTGCCTCGACCGCATTGGCCTGGATGCGCGGATCGAACGACTCGAGGCCCTTCTCGAAGATGTGCAGCAGCTGGGGCTCGGCAAACGTGGCGAGGGAAGAGATCATGATGGCTTTCAGGCGCGGATCGCGGGCGATCTCGAACTGGCCGACCAGGGCCGGGATCGCTTCGGACTCCTTCAGCCGCGACAGAATCTCGAGGACGTTGATGACGATCCACTCGTCGGGGTCGGAGAGCAGACCGCAGAGGCTCTGCGCCACGTCTCGGCCGCCGATGCGGTACAGCGCCCAGGCCGCCTCGTAGCGGACCATGCGGTCCTCATCGCGAAGGAGTTCCATCAGTTTCTTGCCGGCCATGGGATCGCCGATCACGCCGAGTACGCGGACGATCTCTTCCTTGAAGGGGTGCTCGGGATCGTCGAGGAGTTCGAGAAGCCGCTGGACCGGCGTGCTGTCGCGCAGGTAGCCAAGGGCCGTGATCGGTTCGATCCGCTCCGGCCAGCCATCGAGAGCATTGAGCATGACGTCGAGAACGGCCGGGTCGCCGATCTTTCCGAGCGCGAGCAGCGCCTCGGTCTTAACCTCTTCGGCTGCGTCGGGGCTCAACACGATCGCCGAGAGCCGCTCGGTCGCGGGGCGGAACAGGCGTCGGGCGGCCTTGATGAAGCGGAACGGTTCGATCTCGTGCAGGTCGGCCCCGGTCATTCCACGATCTCCTTGAGGATGGCGTTCATGATTTTCCCGTCGACCCGCTCGTCGCGCATCAGTTCGGCGAGATTATCGCGGAGCGTGACGCAGCCCTCCTTGCGAGCGAGCATCAGGGCCGAGCGGAGCTGGTTCGTTTTCTTCTCGCGGATCATGTTGCGCATGGCCGAGTTGAGGATCATCAGCTCGTACGCCATGATGCGTTCGTTTTTCGCCCGGCCCGGAATCAGGATCTGGGAGATCGTGCCGAGCAGTGACATCGAGAGCTGGGTGCGAATCTCCTCGTGCCGGTGGCCCGGGAAGACGTTGATGATGCGGTCGACCGTCTGGACGGCGCCGACGGTGTGCAGGGTCGCAAGGACGAGGTGGCCGGTTTCCGCCGCGGTCAGCACCATCTCGATCGTGTCGATGTCGCGCATCTCGCCAACTAGGATGACGTCGGGGTCCTCGCGAAGCGCGTGCATCAGGGCCACCTGATAGCCCGACGTCATCGAGCCGATCTCGCGCTGGGTGAAGATCGAACGCTTCGGTGTATGGACGAACTCGATCGGGTCCTCGATCGTGATGATGTGTCGCGAGCTGGCCTTGTTGATCTCGTGCACGATGGCGGCGAGGGTGTGGGTCTTTCCGGAATTAGCGGGGCCGGTGACGATGAACAGGCCGCGCGGCCGCTGGGCGATTTCCTTGAGCCTCACCGGCAGTTTGAGGCTGTCGATGCTCGGAACGCGCGTCGGAATGAACCGAAACGCCGCCGAGAGACAGCCGCGCTGCCGGAAGACACAGACGCGCACCCGGACGCGGTCGCGGTAGGCGATCATGAAGTTGGCTTCCATC